>CAMBCW010000184.1 GCA_945864925.1 uncultured Clostridia bacterium | reverse complement strand
CGCGGCGTGATGCTTGGCTCCGTGTTCGAAGTCCACGCCCTCGTAGCGCCAGCGCATGGGCCAGTCCACCTTCCAGGCCAGCTTGCAGTTGGTGTCGGCCTTGAAATCAAAGTGGCCATGGTGGCCGCAGCGGGTGCAGGTGTATTCGGCCTCGGTGCCGTCTTCGCTGAGGGAGTCGATGGTGGTGAAGTCGGTGCCGCATTCCGAGCAGAAGATGCTGACGGGATAATACTTGGCCTTGTCGGCGTCGTGCTGCGCCTTCCGCTCTTCCTCAGACAGGCTCTGATCCTTGGTCTTGAAGGAATCGAGAATCTCAAAGATCTCACCGCGCTTCTGCAGAGCTTCGAGAATGTCCTGACGGTATTTGCCGCTGCGGTACATGGAAGCCTGATAGCGGCAGTCCAGAGGGATGCCAAATTTCTCCATGGAGGTCAGGAATTCCTCTTCAAAGTGCTGGGCATAGTTCTCATGGCAACCCCAGGGATCGGGGATGTCCACGTAGGGACTTCCGATATACTTGTCATAGGTGTCGCCCACAACGGCACGGACGTTGGCGGGGATTTTGCGGCAACGGTCATATTCATCCCAGCTGAACAGCAGCCGGGCCTTTTTCCCCATTTTCTGCAGGGCGCGAACCACGAAGTAGCTGGTGGCCACGTCGCGGAAATTGCCGATGTGAACAGAGCCGGAAGGACTGATGCCCGCGGCACAGACGTACTCTTCCTTGTCGGGCTTGCGCGCGACAATCTCTGCCGCGATTTTTTCCGACCAATGCATAGTGAATCACCTCAAAATAATCGTAAATACATGAGTTCTCAATTTATTATCTTACAATACAAAGTGGTCTGCGTCAACTGAAAAAAACCTGACTATTCCAGAAAACTTTACAAAATATTCTCCAATTTTCCCGGATATCCATGGTATATTGAAAGCAAAAAGGACGTGAGCCTATGAAACAGTTTCCCACGCCGATCGAGGGAACCTACCGTAAGGCGGCGCTGAAGGTACCGGAGGCCATCTACCGCTGCTCGGGCATTATGGTGTTCGGAAAGCGGATCAAATCCTTGGTATTTTCCACGGACCTGAGCATCATCAAAAACGTCAACGCTGACGCCATCATCGCCGTCTATCCCTTCACCCCCCAGCCGGTCATCACCCAGGCCCTGCTGATGGCGGCGGATGTGCCGGCCTTTGTAGGGGTGGGCGGCGGCCTGACCAAGGGACTGCGGATGATGAACATGGCGGTATTCGCCGAAATGCAGGGGGCCATGGGAGTGGTGGCCAACGCGCCGACCTCTCTGGAAAATCTGCGCCTGGTCTCCCGGGCTGTGGATATCCCCCTGATCTCCACAGTGGTGCGGGCAGACACCAATTTCGCCGCCCGGGTGGAGTCCGGCGTCTCCATTTTCAACGTCTCTGCCGCTGCCCAGACTCCGGAGATCGTGGCGGAAATCCGCAGTCAGTATCCGGACATGCCCATCATCGCCACCGGCGGTCCCACGGATGAAACCATTGCCGCCACCATCGAAGCCGGCGCCAACGCCATCACTTGGACGCCGCCCACCAATGGCGAGATTTTCAAGGGCATTATGGACCGCTACCGCAGCGGCCTGCCCTACGAAGAGGGATAAAGAAACGGGATAGCCGGGGGCCGAGGATGTAGATTTTTCGCCTGTTTTTTGTTATACTGAAGAAAAATCTGTATGAAAAGGAACCTGGTATGAAACGTACGGTCATCGGCATTCTGGCCCATGTGGACGCGGGAAAAACCACCCTGTCCGAGGCAATGCTCTATATTTCCGGCTCGATCCGCAGCTTTGGCCGCGTGGATCATGGCGACGCTTTTCTGGATACCTTCGCCCTGGAACGGCAGCGGGGGATTACTATTTTTTCCAAGCAGGCGCTGCTGACTCTGGACGGTCTGCAGGCTGCCTTGCTGGACACGCCGGGCCATGTGGATTTTTCGGCTGAGATGGAGCGGACGCTGGATGTGCTGGACTGCGCCATTGTGGTAATCAGCGGCCCTGCCGGTGTGCAAAGTCATACACTGACCCTGTGGCGGCTTCTGCGGCAGCGGAAGATCCCCACTTTTGTTTTCGTCAATAAAATGGATCTGCCCAGTCCCTCCAGAGCCGAAATTCTCGACGATCTGCGCCGCAGCCTGGGGGAGGGGTTTGCCGATTTTTCAGACCCGGATCCGGAGGCTTTGGCCATGGGCAGTGAGGAGTTGCTGGAGGAATATCTGGAAACCGGCAGCGTATCGCAGGAGGCCCTGGCCCGGGCCATTCAGCAGGGCACATTGTTCCCCTGTTGGTTTGGCGCAGCCCTGCGGCTGGAGGGAGTGGAGGCGTTTTTGGATGGATTGGTCCGCTACGCCCCCGCGGCGCAGAGCGGCGGGCCATTTGGTGCGAAGGTTTTTAAAATCTCCCGGGACGAGCAGGGCGTCCGCCTGACCCATTTGAAGGTGACCTCCGGCAGCCTGCGGGTGCGGGATACGCTGTCCGGAGAGGGCTGGACGGAAAAGATCACCCAGCTGCGGGTCTATTCCGGGGCCAAATTTCAGACCGTGGACGAGGCATTCCCCGGCGATGTGGTGGCAGCTGTGGGGCTGACCCGCACGCTGCCGGGTTTGGGCCTGGGCGCTGAAGCCCAAGGACAGCCTCCGGCGCTGGAGCCGGTGCTGACCTACCGGGTGGTGCTGCCGGAGGGATGCGACATCCACAAGGCGCTGTCCCAGTTCCGGCAGCTGGAGGAGGAGGATCCCCAGCTCCATGTGGACTGGAACCAGCAGCTGCAGGAACTCCGGATTCGCCTGATGGGACCGGTACAGCTGGAAATCCTCCATCAACTGCTGCTGGACCGCTTCGGCCTGGAGGTGGCCTTCAGTCAGGGTGGAATCCTCTACAAGGAGACCATTGCCGCCGCTGTGGAGGGCGTGGGCCACTATGAGCCCCTGCGGCACTATGCCGAGGTACACCTGCTGCTGGAGCCGGCGCCCCGGGGCAGCGGTCTGAAAATCCAGACTGCCTGCCGGGAGGATGATCTGGACCGGAATTGGCAGCGGCTGATCCTGACCCATTTGCTGGAGAAACAGCATCTGGGCGTGCTCACCGGCTCTCCCATTACGGATTTGACCATCACCCTGGTTTCCGGCAAGGCCCATCTCAAGCACACGGAAGGCGGAGATTTCCGCCAGGCCACCTATCGGGCCGTGCGGCAGGGCCTCATGCAGGCCAAAAGCATTCTGTTGGAGCCCTGGTATGATTTTCGCCTGGAGCTGCCCCAGGCCAGCGTGGGACGGGCCATGACTGATTTGAACCAGATGGATGCCCGCTTGGATCCGCCGGAAACCCTGGGAGAGATGGCTGTGCTGACCGGAGCGGCGCCGGTGGCGGCTTTGCAGGACTATCCGCAGACTGTCACGGCCTATACCCGGGGTCTGGGCCGGTTTTCCTGTGCCCTCCGGGGCTATGAGTCCTGTCAAAATCAGGAGGCTGTGGTTTCTGCCCTGGCCTATGATCCGGAGGCGGATTTGGAAAACAGCCCGGACAGCGTGTTCTGCAGCCACGGTGCGGGCTTTGTGGTGAAATGGGATCAGGTGCCCCAGTATATGCACCTGCCCAGCGTCCTGAATCCCCCGAAAGAGGAGCCGCCCCTGCGGGATCTGGCGGCAGAATACTGCGCCATGGTGGCCACGGACAAGGAACTGCTGCAGATTTTTGAGCGGACCTATGGTCCCATTAAACGGGAGGCGGCCCAAGCTCTGCGCCCTGCCCGCCATGCGCTGCGGGACAAAACCTACAAGGCCAGCCCACAGCCCCAGGGACCGGAATATGTGCTGGTGGATGGATATAACATCATCTTTGCCTGGGACGAGCTGAAGCAGACGGCGCAGGACAGCCTGGAGCTGGCCAGAAGCCAGCTCATCGACCGCCTGCGGAATTACCAGGGCTTCCGCCAATGTCCGGTGATTGTAGTGTTTGACGCCTACAAGGTCAAGGGCAATCCCGGCTCCGTGGAGCGATTCGGCGATTTCTCCGTGGTCTATACCAAGGAAGCCGAGACGGCGGACATGTATATTGAAAAGGTCACCCATGAGTTGGGCCGAAAGCACCGGGTCCGGGTGGCCACTTCCGACGGTCTGGAGCAGATCATCATCCTGGGCCACGGCGCCCTCCGGGTTCCGGCCAGCAGCTTCCACCAGGAGGTTCAGCAGGTGGAGGCCGCAATCCGGGACTTCCTGGGGAAATAACGAAAAAGGGCCTGTCGCAAATATGCGTCTGCTCAAATATAGGCTGCACCCAATGGCTCCCCGATTGCAGGGGATCCATGAACTGCTGCGCACAAAAACACCTCCCCTACAATAGGGGAGGTGGCCCGAAGGGCCGGAGGGGTGTCAAACTACCCAATATCATAGCAATTGCTTGTGAAGATCGGCAGCTTGACACCCCTCAGTCAGCTTTGCTGACAGCTCCCCTATTGTAGGGGAGTCATAGCTGCTGCGTACAAAAAAGCTCCCTGATTGCAGGGAGCCATGGTGCGGTCATTGTTTGCGCATCCTGCGCATTTTGCGTAAAGCCTGCCTGAAACGAAAGCGTGTCGAAAAGACTTTTTCGACACGCTAAAACCGCATTGCCATCGGCAATGCGGTTTTTTGGTGCACCTTCACGGACTCGAACCGGGGACCCACTGATTAAGAGTCAGTTGC
>CAMBCW010000183.1 GCA_945864925.1 uncultured Clostridia bacterium | reverse complement strand
GCTCGATCATGTTGCCGTTGGCCTCGTTGTACTGGGCCAGGTTGGTGTTCATGTATTCCAGAGCGGCGGCAGCGGACCACTGGCCGTTCAGGTCCACCTGATAGCAGGAGGTGTTGTTGGCGTCAAAGTAAACCAGAGCGGGCTTGCCGGCAGCGGTCAGGATGGCGTTGGCATCCTCCACGCCGTACTGGGTGCGGTAGATAGCTTCGACGTTGGCCTCGTCGCCCTTGAACATGGCGTAGGAGATGGAGCCGTCGCCGTTCAGATCCAGCGCGTCATAGTTGGCCAGGACATAGTCGCCGACCATCTTGCCCTGCATGTGGCCAGCCTCGGGAGCGTCGGTACCGATGAAGCAGATGTTCTGATAAGCGCCCAGAACAGTGCCCTCTTCGCCGTCGCTTTCCACAGCGCGGTTGAAGAAAATCACGGGCACGGAACCGGCCATGTCCATGATGGCCTTGGCGGTGTCGGAAGAACCGGAGGTGACCATGTTGACGATCAGCAGGTTGCAGCCGGCAGTCAGAGCGGTCTGGATCTGCTCGGTCTGCTGGGTCTGGTTGCCGTTGCCGTCATAGTCGGTGTAGCTGATACCGGCAGCGGTCAGGGCGTTGTCCAGAGCGGTACGAACGCTGGAGATGTAGGTGTCGGAGTAAGCGTAGTAGAACACGCCCACGTTCAGATCGCCGGCAGCGGGAGTCTCGGCAGCGGCAGACGCATTGTTTTCGGTTTCATTCTTGGCAGGCTCTTCCTTTGCGCCGCAGGCGGCGAAGGAGAACACCAGCACCAGGGTCAGAAGCAAAGCAAGGATCTTCTTCATTTCATTGTTCCTCCATTTAATTTAGATTTGTGCCGTCAGAGCGGACATACCGCTCTGTGACAGTTACTATTGTACCGGAGGCTCCCGCCGAAAACAATGTGTTTTCTTATGAGAAAAAGTTGAATATTCCACCGTCCAATCCCACGCCTTACAAAAACAAACAACATAAATTGTGCAAAATGACAAGGCTGTGCCGTTGTTTCTCAGTGGAACGAGAACATGGTCTTCTGGCTCTCCAGATCGAACATATTCTCCCGCCGCACCACCCGGGTCGAGGTGTCGATGAGGGCGTTGGGATCATAGATCACGCCGCCCAGCAGGCTGCAGGCGGTCTCGACGCCCAGGTAGCCCATGGCGTAGGGATTCTGGACCACCAGCGCCGACACGGCACCGGTCTGCATGAGATCCACCGTGCGTACATTGCTGTCAAAGCCCACCAGGCTCACCAGGCCGTTCAGCTCCAGCTCGTCCACGGCCAGGGCCGCGCCCACGGAGGTAGGCTCGTTGAAGGCGATGAGGGCGTTGATTTCCGGATGCCGCTGCAGCAGATCCAGGGTCTTGAGCCGGGCGTCCTCCTGCTCCGCCAGGACGTTGATGCCGTAGATTCCCTTGACCCGGCTCTCGCCGCTGAACACCTCCCGGACGCCTGCCTCCCGCTCCTGGCCATTGCGGCTGCCCAGGTCGTAGTTGATCAGTCCCACCACCAGCTCGCCCTCCCGGGCCTGCAGCGCCGCCTCGGCAGCCTTACGCCCGGCGTCCACGTTGTCCGTGCCGATGCGGGCCGCCACGCCGTTGGAGTGCACGTCGCTGTCGATGACCACGACCTTGACGCCGGCAGCCGCCGCCCGGTCGATCGCCGGAGCGTTCTCGTCATAGCTGATGGCAGAAAAGACCAGAGCCGCGGCTCCGCCGGCTACGGCCAGGTCGATATAGTCATTCTGGGCGGCGAAGTCCTCCTCCGTCTCGGGGCCGGCGATGGTCAGCTCCACGTTATACTCCGAAGCTGCGGCCTTCGCCCCGGCAAAGACGGATTTCCAGAACTCCGTCTGGGTGGATTTGGCAATCAGGACCACCTTTGTGGGACCGGACGTCCCGCTTTTGCTTCCGCAGCCGGCCAGCAGCAGGCACAGCGCCAGAGCCAGGGCCGCGGCTCTCTTACCGGTTTTCATAGGGCGCCTCCTCTCTGACCCTGGGCATGCGGACGCTGACCCGGGTTCCCTCGTCCGGCTCGGAATCGATGACGATGCCGTACTTCTCGCCGAAGTAGATCTTCAGCCGGTCGTTCACGTTCTTGATGCCGATGCCCGTGCGGTCACTGCGTTCCTTGCGCATGATGGCCTCGATCTGCTCCGGCTCCATGCCTACGCCGTTGTCGGCCACGATGAAGAGGATGTCCTCTCCGTCGGCCCGGAGGGTGATTCGGATTTCGCCCTCGTCCACCAGGCCGTTGATGCCGTGATAGATGGCGTTTTCGATGATGGGCTGGAGGGTAATCTTGTTGCACAGAAAGTCCAGCAGGCTCTCGTCCACATCGAAGTGGTAGGTGAACTGGTCCTTGTAGCGGTGCTTCTGGATCTGCAGGTAGCTCTCGGCGTGCTGCAGCTCCGAACGGATCGGGATCAGCTCGTGGCCCCGGCTGATGCTGATGCGGAACAGACGCGCCAGGGCATTGACCATCTGCACCGCCTCGGCGCTGCGGCCCTGCTCGCACATCCAGGCGATGGAATCCAGGGTATTATAGAGAAAATGGGGGTTAATCTGGGCTTGCAGAGCCTTCAGCTCTGTCTTGCGCAGGTTGATTTCCTCCCGGCGCACTGTGTCCATGAGCTGCTGAATTTTCCCCACCATATGGCCGAAGGAGTCTGACAGCTCCCGCACCTCCCGGGCGCCGCCCACGGGGGTGTAGGAAAAGCTGCCTGCGTCCTGCTCAAACTGCCGCATGGCGGCGGACAGCCCCCGCAACGGCCTTGACAGGGCCCGGGAGAGCACCACACTGCACAAAAAGGCCGCCAGAAACACCAGCCCGGCCACAAGCCACAAAATCCCCGCCATCTCCTGCACATTGGAGGTGATCAGCTCGTCCACGTAGCTGACGCCCACCACCCGCCAGCGGCTGTTCTCCACAGAACGGATGGCGTAAATGGCATTGCCCCGGGCGACGACTCCGTCGGCGCAGTCCACCAGATGGGTCGTGTCCTCCTGCTTCAGGTCGGAATAGATCAGCTGCTGTTGCGGGTGGTAGATGATAGCGCCTGCCTCGTCCATGAGAAAGCAGTAGCCGTGCTGGCCGATGCCCACGTTGTTGATGTAGGCCGAGATACTGTCAAAGCTCAGGTCCAGGGCCACCCAGGTCTCTGCCCCGGCAGACTGGATGGGCGCCAGCATGGTGACCACCCAGGGATACCAGCCTTCAAAAATGGAAGCCACATGGGGCTGGGAGATGGCGCTCTCCCGGGCCGTCCCGGGATTGAAGGACAGATTCTCCACCACCGTCTTCCGGGGAACGTGATCCAGGGCCCAGCAGTTCTGCAGCGCGCCCGACGGATCGTAGGTGGTGACAGCCACCACATCGGGCCGGATGCTCAGAAACGCCTGGAAGAAGCCGTCCCGGTCCACGGTGGAATCCTCCAGGGTCCGCTCCAGCAGGTCCATGACGCCGTGCATGTCATCCACATAGCTGCTGACCGTATTGGCCACCTGGTCCACAGCCTGGCGGCTGGAGGTCTGGGCGCTGCGGACGGTAGAGCTCTCATAGCTGTCGAGAACCGCCGCCATGGCCACCAGCACCACGCCCACAATCAGGACGGAGAACACCAGCACCAGAATGGAGGCCATGCTCAATCCGTTCTGCAGCCGTTTCTTCATGGTGCGCCCTCCTTCCTGCCCCGGCGAAGCTGCACCGGGGACACGCCATAGTACTTCTTGAAGCAGTAGCTGAAATAGTGCTGGTCGGAGTAGCCGCAGCGGCGGGCTACCTCCAGAATTTTCAGGTTGGTGTTTTTCAGCAGCTCCCCCGCCACCTCCATCCGTTTTTTGATCAGCAGGTTGATGAAGGTGTCGCCGGCGTGTTTCTTCATATTGGCGCTGAGATAATTGGGACTGACGTGAAGCCGCTCACTGACGGTGCTCAGGGAGATGCCCTCGTCCATATAGCCCTGATTGATGGACTCCAGCGCCTGGCTGCACAGCAGGCTCACGCCGTCGCGCCTCCGGTCCGCCAGCAGGTCCCGGACCGCCAGGCATAGATTTATGGTCCGCCGGGGCAGCTCTGCCCCGCAGCCGCCGGCAAACAGCTCCTCCGGCAATCGGCAGCGCCGCCAGAGCTGCCGGGCCTCCTCTGCCGAGGTCTCCGTGAAGAGCACCCGCTGCACCGCCGCCAAAATCTGGAGCACCGCCGCGTCCCGGTTCGCCGGGCCGGCCAGGGCCGTACCCAGGCAGACCTCCAGCTCCGCCCGGCTGCCGGTACGGATCAGGCTCTCCACCCGGGCGGCCAGCTCCGCCGCGTCGGTCACCGGCTCCCGGCGCTCCGCCGCCGGCTGGGGCAGATAGTGTATCCCGCCCGCCTCCGGGCCGGACAGCCGCAGGGCGTCCACGGCCTCCCGGCAGGCGGCGCGGCATTTGCTCCAGGCCCCTGTGCTGCGGCTGACGCCCAGAGTGCACTGCAGCCGCCAAACCCGTCCCAGCGCCTGGCACAGCTCGTCCAGCACCACGGGCAGCCGGTCAAACCCCTGGCCCGATACCAGCAGCGTCAAAATCCGGCCGCCCGCCGGAACGCTGCGGCTGCGGTAGGTTTTGTTGAGAATCAGGTCGCAGGACCGGGCCACGGCCTGGTCCACGGCCGGCGCGCCGCCGCGCCGGGGCTCCAGCGCCAGGACCTGTCTCTTATACACATCTGACGCTGCCGACGATATGCAGTGTGT
>CAMBCW010000182.1 GCA_945864925.1 uncultured Clostridia bacterium | reverse complement strand
ATTATTTATATTATGGAGGTACTTCACACCATCCTGGCCGTGGGCGGCGTCTGTATGAACAAAGTCAACACCGGCCCCAACCAACTGGAGCGGTTCCACAACCCGAAGATTCCCCAGGACTATATCAGCCGAATTGACACAATTCTGCGGCAGAAGGACGAAATTTTTGATATCTTAAATCAACAAGGCTCGCCTTGATACGCACATGTACCACACTGTAGGGCGCGACGACCCGGCGCGCCGTCAGGAAGACAGTCAAGAGACGCAGCTGCCTGCAAGCGGCACGCCCAGTGGCCGCACCCTACAAAATGCGAAGAGTCTCCATAGGGAAAAACGGATTGCCACGGCCCCTGGGGGGCCTTGCAATGACAGTGAAAGGAACCAATCCGCGCCGCCTTGCGGGGAGACTTTGGAGGAAGCATACCATGGACACCTTATTTTCCAACATTTCCGTCATCACCATGGATGAGCGGATGCAGACCCTGGCCGACGCCTTTGTGGGCGTCACCGAGGGAAAAATCTCCTGGCTCTCCAAGAAACCGCCGGAGGAAAAGCCGCAGCAGATCATTGACGGCACCGGCATGGTGCTGATGCCTGGTCTGATCAACTGCCACACCCAGCTGGAGCAGACCCTCCTGCGGGGCTATGCCGATGACTGCAGCCATCAGACCCGCCTGGGTGGAAAGCTCTATCCCCGCCTGGAGCAGCTGGACAGCCGGGCAGCCCAGGCAGCGGCTTCCCTGGGCATTGCCCAATGCCTGCGGTTCGGCGTCACCTCTGTGTCGGATTTGTCCCACCATGTGGACGCCGTGGCCCGGGCGGCGGCGGACAGCGGCATCAAGGCCAACCTGGCGCCGGAGCTGACCATGCTTCTGGGCGAAGAATTCGATTTTGAAGCCTATCCCGACTGTCAGGCCTTTGTACAGGCCCACGAGACATGGCACGGCTTTGACGGCGGCCGCATTCTGGTGGAAGCGGGCCTCCAGGGCGAATACACCTCCAGCCCCGAGCTGTGGGATGCTCTGACGGAGTATGCCGTCAACAACGGCCTGGGTCTGCATCTCAATCTCAGCCAGTTCGCCTGGGAGAACGAGGACTGCCTGGACCGCAGCGGCCTGACCCCGGCCCAACTGCTGGATTGCCACAATCTGTTTAAAACCCGGACCCAGGCGGACCACTGTGTCCACTTGGAGCCGGAGGATATGGCCCTGCTGGGCCGCCGGGGTGTCAGTGCCGTCTGCTGCCCCGTCAGCAACGCCAAGCTGGCTGCCGGCCAGGCCGATCTGCTGGCCATGGTCAAAGCCGGCATGAATGTGGCCCTGGGCACGGACTCCGCTGCGGCATCCGGTTCCCTGGACCTGCTGCGGCAGGTGCGGGCAGCTGCTCTGCAGGCAAAGGCCCGGACCGGCGACCCTGAAACCCTCGGTGCGCCGGCAGCCCTGCTTATGGCCACGGTCTGCGGCGCCCGGGCCCAGGGCCGCGGCCTGGAATGCGGCATGATCAAACTGGGGCTGGACGCCGATCTGATAGCCCTGGATTTCACGCAGCCCCATCTGATTCCCTGCCATGACCTCATGAGCAGTGTGGTCTACGGCGCCTCCGGCACCGATGTCTGCATGACCATGGTTCGGGGCAACATTCTCTACGCAGCCGGCAAGTATCCCACCATCGACCTGACCGCCCTGATCAAGGAGCTGGCAGAATACGCCATGCCTACCGTATTCTCTGAAAAAGAGGAGGAACCCGCCTGATGGCAGAAAGCAAAAAATCCTTCCAGAAACAGACCTTCCTGCAGGGCGCCGCAGTGCTGGCGGCGGCCACAGCCATTGTCAAAATCATCGGCGCCATCTATTCCATTCCCCTGGCCAATATCATCGGAGACGAGGGCTTCAGCTACTTCAACAAGGCCTATCAGATCTATGAGGTCCTGCTGATGATCTCCACCACAGGCCTGCCTGTGGCCATGAGCCGCATGATCTCCGAGGCTCAGGCCCTGGAGCGGCACGACCAGGTGCGGAAGATCTTCTCCACCGCTCTGCGGGTGTTCCTGCTGCTGGGCGTTCTCGGCACTGGCGGCATGCTCCTGTTCGCCCGGCCGTTGTCCCTGTTTGTGGCAAAAACGGCAGACGCCCAATTTGCCATCCTGTGTCTGGCCCCGGCCGTGCTGCTGATCTGCATCATCGCGGCTTTCCGCGGGTTCTTCCAGGGGCAGAGCAACATGATGCCCACTTCCGTCAGCCAGGTTTTTGAAGCCCTGTGCAAGCTGGTGATCGGTCTGGGCCTGGCGTGGCTGCTGCTGCAGTCCACCGGCGAACTGTCCTACAGCGCCGGCGGCGCCATTCTGGGCGTCACCATCGGCCTGGTGGTATCGGCCCTGTATCTTGGCTTCTGCTATCGGAAAGCCAGTCGGAATCTGCCCACGGGCGGCGCGGTCAGCTCCACAAAGGACACCCTGAAGCAGCTCCTGGTCATTGCCATTCCCATCACTCTGGGCTCCGCCGGACTGCAGATCATCAATCTGGTGGATACGGTTGTCTATATGAACCGTCTGGTGGGCGCCGTGAGCTTCACGGCGGAACAGGCCAATGAGCTCAGCGGCATCTATGATTTTTGCCGCAAGATTTTCAACCTGCCCTGCGCCTTTATCACACCTATTACCATCTCCATCATCCCCGCCATTACCGCGCATCTGGCCATGAAAAACAACCGGGGCGTGCGGATGGTGGAAGGCTCCGCCATGCGGATCACCGGCCTGATCGCCATGCCCTGCGCAGCGGGCCTGTTCTGCCTGGGCAAACCGATCATGCTCCTGCTCCGCGGCTACTCCGGAGAGAAGCTGGAACTGGCGGGGCTGCTGATGGCGCTGCTGGGCATCACGGTGATCTTCAACTCCGTGATCTTGGTCACCAACGCCATGATGCAGGCCCACGGCGACGTCACCACCCCGGTCATCAATATGATTGCCGGCGGCGTGGTCAAAGTTATCATCAACTTCTTCCTGGTGGGGATCCCCAGCCTGCATATCATCGGCGCCGCCATCGGCACCCTGGTCTGCTATCTGCTGATCGTGACCATGAACATCCTTGCCATGCACCGGAAGAAAACCATCGACCTGCGGTCTCTGGCAGGTCTGCTGAAGCCTCTGCTGGCGGCCGCTCTCATGGGCGCAGTTGCCTTTATGGTCAACGGTTTCCTCAGCGCCCACATTCCTGCGAAGCTGGCCTGCATTGCCGCCATTGGCGTAGCCGGCGTCGTCTACGTGATTTTGGTCATCGCTTTCCGGGTTATTACCTATGACGACTGCATGCTCCTGCCCGCTGGAGAAAAAATTGCGAAAATTCTGCGGGTGCGCGCCTGAACCTATTGCGAAAGTGTGGAAGATATGATAGATTTTACAAAGAAATCCCGCTACAGCTTTGACGACTTTGTGGAGGTCGTCCGGCTGCTGCGCTCCCCCGAGGGCTGCCCCTGGGACCGGGTCCAGACCCACCAGTCCATCCGCCGGAATTTTCTGGAGGAAGTCTATGAATGCTGCGAAGCTCTGGACACTGACGACGCAGCCCTGATGCAGGAGGAACTGGGCGATGTGCTGATGCAGGTGATTTTCCACGCCGGCATCGAAGAAGACCGGGGCCGGTTCAGTCTGGATGACGTCTGCGACGGCGCAGTGAAAAAGCTGGTGTTCCGTCACCCCAACGTCTTTGGCCCCGAGACGGAGCAGACCTGGGACGACATGAAAGCCCTGGAGAAGGGGCAGAAGACCTACGCCTCCACCCTGGACGCCGTTGCCAGGAGCCTGCCTGCACTGTGGCGCGCGGAGAAGCTGGAGAAAAAGGCAGAAAAGGCCGGCTTCCGGTGGCCCCAGGACGCCCTGGCGCTGGAAAAGCTGCAGGAAGAGGTCAAAGAGCTGTCTCAGGCGGTGGAGGATCAATCCAACGTCGAGGAGGAGTTGGGCGACGTGCTGTTTTCCGCCGTCTGCGTGGCGGCCAGAACCGGCGTCGATCCGGAAATGGCGCTCCACGGCGCCTGCGAAAAGTTCATTGCGCGGTTCGCCGCGATGGAACAGGCGGCGGATGCCCAAGGCCGCAGTCTGGATGCGTATTCCCCTGCAGAGCAGTTGGCTTTGTGGCAGGATGCGAAGCATAAATTACGGGATTTGGGACAGACTGACTATTAAGAACATAGAAAGAGGACGAATAACATGAACAAAACGGAATTGATCGCAGAAGTGGCCCTGAAGGCGGGCCTGTCCAAAAAAGACGCTGAGAAGGCTCTCAACGCCACCATTGATGTCATCACGGAAACTCTGGCCGACGGCGGCAAGATTCAGCTGGTGGGCTTTGGCGGTTTCGAGGTCAAGAGCCGGGAAGCCCGTATGGGACGCAACCCCAAAACCAAGGAGCCCATTGAAATTCCCGCCACCAAGCTGCCCGTGTTCAAGGCCGGCAAGGCCCTGAAGGACAAGGTCGCGGAATAAGCCATGCGGCTGGACAAATTTCTCAAGGTATCCCGGCTGATCAAGCGCCGCACCGTGGCCAATGAGGCCGGCGACAACGCCCGGGTCACGGTCAACGGCCGCCCGGCCAAGGCATCCTACGATGTGAAGGTTGGGGACCGGCTGCAGATTCAGTTCGGCCAGAAAACCGTCTGCGTAGAGGTCCTGCAGGTGTCCGAAACCGTCCGCAAGGACGACGCCGTGGGCATGTACCGGGAGATCCCCGCAGAAGGATAAAAGCAGCGGCTGCCCTTGGCCTGTCTCTTATACACATCTGACGCTGCCGACGATATGCAGTGTGT
>CAMBCW010000181.1 GCA_945864925.1 uncultured Clostridia bacterium | reverse complement strand
ACACTGCATATCGTCGGCAGCGTCAGATGTGTATAAGAGACAGGTCCTGCACGGGTGGCAGAGCATTTACCCGCCGGACGGTGACCGCCCTGCCAAGGTATCGCCCCGGAAGGAGGCGGATACGGAATGGCTGTGACGGAGCAGGATTGGCTGCAAGCCCAATACAGCGTACTGGGCGCAGCGCTGATCGAGCCGACGGTAACGCCCAGGGTGCTGACAGAGACATCAGTGCAGGATTACTCCGGCCCATGTCAGGCGGTATATACCGCCATGCAAAAGCTGTTTTCCGCCGGAAAGCCCACTGACGTGGTGGCCGTGGCGGATATGCTGGATGGCCTGTACAACAGCTTCCTGGCCCAACTGATGGATATTACCCCGTCAGCTGCTAACGTTGATTACTACATAGGCACCTGTAAGGCCCAGGCCAAGGTTCTGGCCATCCGGAATCTGGCCGGAAACCTGGCCAATGTTGGTAGCGTAGACCAGGCTCAGAAAATTTTGGACCAGGCAAACGGCATTATGGCGCAAAAGCAGGGCATCCGCGTGGTCACCATGCGGGATGCACTCAACAAGTTTGCAGAGCGGGCCGTGAAACCAAAGAGCTATCTCACCTGGCCTATCCCGGAGTTAAACAGCAGGCTCTATGTAGAGCCCGGGGATTTTGTGATACTCGGCGGGTACCCATCCGCCGGAAAGTCCGCTCTTGCTATCCAGTGCGCCGCTCACTGGGCGCAAAAAAAGCGGGTTGGGTTTTACTCCCTGGAAACGGGAGACGAAAAGCTTTTTGACCGGCAGCTGTCCATGCAGGTCGGCTTGTCCATGGACAAAATCAAAAATAACCAGCTGACGGAGCAAGATTGGGAGGCTTATGCAGCCGCCTCCGGCCATATCGCGGAGCTGCAGCTGGAGCTTGTCCCGGCTGCTGGCATGACCGTCATGGACATCCGGGCGACGGCCCTGTACAGGCGGCATGAAATTATCATCATCGACTACCTGCAGCTCATCCAGTCCACCGGCAGCAGCCGGTATGAGCAGGTGACCAACATCTCCCTGGGCCTGCACACCATGGCCCAGAGCATGGGTGTCACCGTGGTAGCCCTGTCACAGCTGGCCCGGGCGGGCCGGGAAAGCGGGTCTCCAACCATGGCATCCCTCCGGGAGTCCGGCCAGATTGAGCAGGACGCTGACCTGATCCTCCTGCTGTATCTGGAGGACCAGGATAAAATGGACGGCCCGCGCATTATGCGGATCGCAAAGAACAAGGAGGGTACATGCCCATCCATCAAACTGGACTTTGATGGGCAACGACAGATTTTTCGCAAGGCATCCGGCGATACAGCCGCAAAATATAGCTCCATGGGCCGAAAGGCAAAGCGGCAATCGTCAAAAAAGCCGGATGCAGAACAGATGACCTATGATATGCTACCATCCGACACGCCGCTGCCGGATGGATGGGATGCGAAATTACAAGGAGGATCGTCATGAGTGATATTAAAAGCTGGTCTGAGCAGGCAGCTCAGAAGATCAAAAACGGCATTTTGGCGGTTACCGGCCGGGAAGGAAAGGCTATGGCCGCAGCCGTATCCGCTGCCCTGATTGATTTTTGCGGGCAGGACGCGGAGTTTGCCCAGGCCGTTGTGCAGGGCGGAACCTTTGCGGCGTGTATGGCCGATGTCGCCAATGGTGTCAAGGGCGGAGCAATCTCTGACCTTGATGCCTACAAGCGGGCCGTCCGGTTTTACTTCCCGGGTGCCGATATCCGAGTGCGGATGACCATTGACCTGGTTGGAGACGCCGCCCAGGATGCGCAGCCGGAACGGACGGGCGGAATTATCCTTAACCTGGAAGATTATCTGTGAGGTGGCGTCATGAGCAGAGTGTGTTTGCCGTGCAATCTTACGGAGCAAGAGCAGCAGGATGCCATGCGGAAATTTGGTGGCGATTCTGATTTTCTCACCGCCGAAGAGGAGGAAGCGATATCCGAGGTTTTCACCCAGTACCTGTTTTATGAAACATGGGGGTCGAAAAACAAGCGGGAATGTATTTGCACCCATGTAAACTGCGGTGCATTTTACATGTACGCATACGAGAATAAGCAGTTTTCCAGACATAAGCATAACGAGTCTATCGAATGTCCCCGCTGCGGTGAGCCCGTGACGCTTAAAGCCCTCGGCAAGCTGCGCAGCGGATCCAGCTTGACGGAGACCCGGCGCGTTACAATCTGCAGAGCCTGTCAGGATGGGTCTTTGCTCCTAATCTCTGGCTGGGCAACCAAGCGATATGACCCGTATCACGACCTGCGGCCCGGCGTTGATTGGTATTCGAAGACCCGTACTTATTTGCGGCCCGGGAAGCGGATGCAGTGGAAGAGAGGGCGCGTGTGGGATGGAACACGTTTTGGTTATTTGACAACGTGGTATCCTTGCCCTACCGTGCAGGAGCCTTTTAGCCCGTTTATGTATAGCTCCGATGGTAGTTATTATCTAATCCATCCGGGAGCAATCTATGACACGGAGCTGCGGTATTGCCAGTTAGATCAATTCTATCGCGACAGAAAAAGCATCGATATCCTGGAGTCACCGCTTGAACCTATACGAGGATGCATCAAATATCTATCGGCGTATACCCGTTACCCACAGATCGAGATGGCCGTTAAAATTGGGATGACTGACGCCGTCGCGGAACTGGTGGAATCTGGTCAGAAATACAATAAGCAGCTTAATTGGCGTGCCAAAACAATTCCAGACTTCCTAAGGCTTACGAAGCCGGACGCGAAGATATTTATTCAGATTCATGGAGACCTGGATCTATTGACCTCTTTTAAACGGGCATTTGTTTTAAAACGAGTGCAAAATATGTCAGAGTTCAAGGAACTGGCTGATTTGATCGGTGGGTACGAAGAAATCCCGGTGCTGGTATCCTGTTGCGAAATGTCGAGGTGCAAGCTCAAAAAAGGCGCACGCTATGTAGATCGCCTGGACTGCTATGCAACCAGATCGCAAAAGCTGCTATCATGGCGAGACTATCTGTATATGGCCAGAAAGCTTGGATACGATTTGACCCGTCCGGATGTGGCGATGCCGCATAACCTCCGAGAGCGGCACGATGCAGCTGCCGATACCATCCGCGCAAATGCGGACGCCATAGAGATGACCGAATATGAAAACCGTCTGAAGATCCTGCGGAAGCTGTACGAGTTTGAACTGAATGGCCTCCGTATTGTTGTCCCGTCATCGTCTGGAGAGATTGTTGACGAGGGCAAGACCTTGCAGCACTGTGTTGCTGGATATGCTGGAAGACATATCCAGGGCAAGCTTGACATTTTATTTCTTCGCCGTGTGCGACGCCCCGCCGTCCCGTTTGTAACCATTGAAATGAAACCGCGAAAGAGCGTATCCGATAAGGTGCAAATGCTCCAGATCCATGGATACAGAAATGAGTTCTACAACGGAAAGCACGGACAGGATCCGTATGACAAATATTCCTGGTTTCTATCCGCCTGGATAGACTGGATGCGGGCCGGAAGCAAGCGAGATAAAAATGGGAAGCCAGTTCTTCCCGGAAAGGAGCAAACGGCATGAGTGAAATTATAGACGTACCGATGTCAAAGCAACGAGACATCGCAACCGTTACCACGGAAATCCGCACCATAACCAGCCAGGCCCAGCGCCTGATCCTGGAGTATGCCATTGAGATTGGACGCCGGCTGACGGAGGCCAAGACCATGGTGCCCCACGGAGAGTGGGGACGGTATCTGCGGGAAGAGGTGGAGTTCTCCCAGTCTACCGCAAATAACTTCATGCGGATTTTTGAGGAGTATGGGGCGGACCAAGGATGCCTCTTTGGCGCAGAGGCAAAATCCCAAACGATTGGTAATTTGCCGTACACCAAAGCCCTCAAGCTTCTGGCGCTCCCAGCTGAGGAGCGGGAACAATTCGCGCAGGAAAATCATGTGGAAGATATTTCCGTCCGAGAGCTTGACAAGCTCATCAAAGAGCGTGACGAAGCGCTTAGGGCAAGGGCCGCTGCGGAGGCCCAGGCCCAGGCGGCCGAAAAGAAAGCGGATTCTGCAAGCGCAGCCGAAAAAAAAGCTAAGGATGAAGCGAAGGATGCAAAGGCCGCTCTGAAGGCTGCCAAGGATAATCCTGAAATCCCTGCGGCTATGGTTGACAAGCTCCGCGCAGAGGCCGAGGCAAAAGCCACCGAGGCCGCCGGGAAGAAATATCAGGATAGCATTGGAGCCGCTGAGCAGCGGGCCGCAGCCGCCGAAGCAGCTGCGGTGGCTGCCCAGACAAAGCTGGATGCTGCGACCAAGCAGCTCAGCCTTTCCAGCCCGGAGGCCGCAGAGTTTCGCGTCTATTTTAACCACGTCCAGGAGGACATTAACAGGATCTGCGGATGCTTACTCAAGATCAAAACCGCAAATCCCGAGCTGGGAGATAAGCTCCGCCGGGCCGTTCTGGCTTTGGCCGACAAGGTTAAGGCAGATGTGTCTGAGATTAAGTGAGGTGAACATTGATGGTTGAAAAACCTGAGCGACCGGCGACATACCGATCATATGTGGACCACTGTAGGCGGTTTGGTGTTAGGCCCTGGATCCGATTAAGGTGGGTACTTTGGATGAAAGGGTGGTTGAAATAATTGGCAAAGGAACGTAGGAAAATTGTAGTTGCCGGACCGTTGTGGATGGGAATTCAGTACCGGGCGGCACATAGCCGGGACCCTGCCGTACAGCGTGCCGCAAAGACACAGATATCCAGCCCCGCAAGAGAGGTTGTCAACGCTAGGACCTGTCTCTTATACACATCTCCGAGCCCACGAGACGTAGAGGAATCTC
>CAMBCW010000180.1 GCA_945864925.1 uncultured Clostridia bacterium | reverse complement strand
CGCCTGCGGGCGGGAAAACTCTGCGAGGCCACCAGATTGGAACCTGGTTCTGTTTTTTCAGCAGAGGGTTTTTTGACAGCCTGACAGGCTGATCTGTTTGTCAGATCAGCCTTGTTTTTCAATAGCGTATCACAACATTCAGGGCCTCATTCACCTGCGCTGCACGTTCAATGGCCTGGGGCAGTTGATCCAGCGAAAACTCATCGGTAATGATGGATCCGATGTCCCATTTCCCGCTGACCATGGCGGCAAGCACATCTTTCACATCTTCGGGAAAATAACCGCCGGAACCGATCAGCGCGTGCTGGGAATAGGTCATGGCCAGCACATCCACCGGCCGCTTCCCTGCCAGAACAGCAACCACAACCATTCGGCTTTCAATTTTGCCTATGGATTGATACAGCTCCAAAATTGGCTCTGCGCCAGCGGCATCGATATAGATTCCCACATCCGCAGTGGGGCCGAAACGCGAAGCCGCGGTGCCGAAGCACTCCATGGCTTTTTCTTTCAAATCCTCCCGGCTGTTGTTGCATACTGCAAATCCCAATGATCTTGCCTTTTCCAGCCGGAAATCAGAATGGTCGCAGATCATCACCTGATTGCAGCCAAAGTATTTCAGGCCAATGGCCGCAGCAATACCGATGGTTCCCGCGCCAAACACGATGGCGTTTTCGCCCCTCTGGGGGAAGGACCGTCGCGCGGCCCGGAAGCCTACCGTAAAGGGTTCGATCAGGCAGGCTGTCCTTACCGGGATCTGTGCCGGCACGGCATAGACCTGTTGCCCCAGCTCCGCGTTGGGGATCAGAACATATTCTGAAAAACCGCCCACCGTTCCCGCACGTCTGGGGTCGCCTTTTGCCAGACGGGGATAGGGATAAACAAGATCGCCAACCTGAATCCGCTCGACGTTTTTGCCGACCTGCACAACCTCGGAAACCATCTCATGGCCGAATTCACTCCCAACCGTGATACGGTGTCCGGTGTTGGGACCGTGCATATAGACGGCTACATCGGTACCGCAGATACTGGCGTAGAGATTTCTGATCACAATATCATGGTCCCCGGCCCTCGGTGTTTCCAAGTCTTCTATACGCACATCTTTCTGCCCATAATACACAGCAGCTCGCATCTGGATCTCCCCTGCCTCATACCAAACTCGTTTTTTTCAACACTGTATTGCTTACCGCGCCGAGCCCTACGCTGAATAAAGCGCCGCCGGCCACACACAACATAACATTTCTGATGCCGGAATTCAAGGGTGTCAGCATGGGAATCATCATAAAAAACAACATGCCCACGCAAAAGGAACCCACCAGCGAGAGCCACAGCTTTTGTTTGCCCACCACACTCCACAGCAGGTAGATGGGGACAAACACGGCAGCCAGACACAGCTTGGAAAGCAGGCACATGACAATTCCGCGGACACCGGCGGCACCTGTATCAAAGGGCAGTCCGGCAATTGCGCCGCCCACCATGGTCCCGGCAAAGAATGCCAGCAGCATCAGAACGCTGCCTGCAAAGCACACTATGGTCTTGGAGATCACATAGTCCCCTTTTCTGGCCCGGACGGTAAACAGGTTTTTCGCATAGCCGGATCGGAAATCGTCGGCCACAAAGATGCAGACCAGGACGGCCGCAAGGAAGTAGAGCAGATTGATGTTGCACATCCCGATCATGGACATTCCCGCACTTTCGGTACTGAGGGTACCGATGGCCTCCCAAGTGTTCCGGAAGCCTTCGACTACCGTTTCCACGCCGGTCTGCGGGTCCACGGTCACGGCTCCGTCCATCATCGTGGTCATCACCAGAATCAGAATCGGCATAGCCAGACATACACCCACCAGGATATACAGAAGCGGCATGGTGAACATTCTCCGAAAATCCACCCGCAGCATGCTTTTCAGTCTTTTCGCAAAGCTGTTGGTTTCAAACTTCACTTCCATATTACCGACCCTCCTTTTCCTGCATCAGATCAATATAGTATTCTTCCAGGCCGATCTTGTCCGTCTGAATCTCGCTGACCAGAATGCCGTTTTCATACAGACTGGTCACAATTTCTTCCGGACTGGCCGCATCATACACGCGGATGGATCCGCCTTCATCCTCTTCCACTCGGGAATATTTGCAGCCAAGCAGCGCCTTGGCCCGGTTCATTTCCCGCGTCCGCAGGGAGACATAGGTGCGGCAGTCCACGTCCAGCTCCTGGGCCGTCATCTCCCGGATCATTTTGCCGCCCCGGACAATGCCATAGTGGGTTGCGATCTTTTCCAGCTCGCCCAGGATATGGGAGGAGATCAGAACGGTACACTGGTTATTCTTCGTGATATCCACCAGAATCTCCCGCATAATCCGCATACCGTCGGCATCCAGACCATTGATGGGCTCATCCAGTACCAGCAGGGCAGGATGACCCAGCAGCGCCATGGCGATGCCGATGCGCTGCTTCATGCCGAGAGAGCAGTTCTTATATCGATTGGAGGCGGCGCCCTCCATCCGGACCATTTTCAGGACCTTGCTGACCTCTTCCTCGGGGTTTGGAATGCTTAAATTGGCAGCCTGAAGCATCAGATTGTTCCATACGATGTAATTGGGGAAGCAGCCGGGCGCTTCGATCAAAACGCCCACCTTTGCCCGGACATTTTCGTCCGTGTAATCTTTCCCGAACAGCTGAATGCTGCCGCCGCTGGGAACAAGAAGCCCGCAGATCAGTTTCTCTGTGGTGGATTTTCCGGAGCCGTTTTCCCCGATAAAGCCGTAGATCGCGCCCATGGGGACAGTCATATTCAGGCCTTTGAGCGCTTGTTTGCTTCCAAAGTTCTTCGACAGACCTCTGATTTCAATTGCATTCATTCTGACCGCCTCCTATCAATACACATCACATTTGGAGAGAATGCGTGTGCCGAGCAGATTGTAAACGACGGCCCAAACCACCGAGACCGCAAGGCACACCAGCAGCGTCACAAGGTTGCTGCTGAGACACGCATAGACCGAGGACCCATACAGGAAGATGTTGAGGATCGGAGAATTCCCAACGATCATGCCTGCGCCGATAATCAGGATACCGGTACCAAAGAAGAAGGACGACACAATGGAAATGCCGAAGTACCGCCGGAAAATGATATTGAGGAAGGTATAGAGACTGGCCCAGCCCAGGCTCATGATCATCTTGCTGACAATGGCGAGGATCAGGGAACTCACGCGGACCTTAAAGGAAGTGCCGGCCAGGAGGCCCGCCACGGCGCCGCCCAGGGTATAGGTGACGCACATGCAGGCCATGGCAAAGGCGCAGGAGAGGGTCTTGGACAGCATATAGTCCTGCTTTTTCGCGTGGGTGGTGAACAGCTGCTTGACATAGCCGCTCTTATAATCATGTCCGATGAAAATGGACACCATGATGCCCCCGAAGATAAAGACCATGTTCATATTGGCGTATTGGCCCATATCTGAGACCGCATAAATCGGTGTGTTGGCCGCGATGATGTTCCAGGTGTTGGTATACAGCGGCTCCACACCTTCGGCAGAGCCGGTGGTCCCCAGAATCATGGCGGGGATGATGGCGGCGATGGCCAGGAAAATGTAATACATGGGCGTATGGAACAACCGGTAAAAGTCCACGCCCAGCATACCTTTCAGCCGCTTCCCAAAGCTGGGAGATTCAAATTGTAATTCCCGTGCCATGTTATTCCGCCTCCTTTCTGGACATCAGTTCCACATAGTACTCTTCCAGGCCGATCTTGTTTTTCCGGATTTCACTGACCACATGGCCGTTTTGAAGCAGGTATTCTACAACGCCCTCCGGATCGTCCACATCGTAAACCCGGAGATATTCCTCCTCTTCCCGGACGTCCTCGTATTTACTCCGCAAAACACGCTTCGCGCCTTGCATATCCTTGGTTCGGATGGATAAGAACACACGGGCCCGGCCTTCCATTTCCTTTGCGGAAATCTCCTGGATCATTCTGCCCTGACGGATGATTCCATAATGGGTAGCGATTTTTTCCAGTTCCCCGAGGATATGGGAGGAGATCAGCACGGTGGTGGAATACTTCCGGGTGATATCCACCAGGATCTCCCGCATAATCCGCATCCCATCGGTATCCAGGCCGTTGATGGGCTCGTCCAGGATCAGCAGGGCCGGATCTCCCAGCAGGGCCATGGCAATGCCGATGCGCTGCTTCATGCCCAAAGAGCAGCTTTTGAATTTGATTTTGGCGGAATCCTCCATGCGGACAATCTGCAGGACCCGATTGATCTCATCGGCAGGATGCGCCAGGCCCAGATTGATGGCCTGCATCATCAGGTTGTCCCAGACACTGGAATTGGGGAAGCAGCCTGTATTTTCGATCAGAGCGCCGACCCGGACCCGGACGCCGGGATCTGTATAATCTTTGCCAAACAGCTTGATCTCGCCGTTGTCCGGGACCAGATGCCCGCAGACCAGCTTTTCGGTGGTGGACTTACCGGAACCGTTCTCCCCGATAAAGCCGTAGATCGCACCGACGGGAACCGTCATATTCAGATGATCCACTGCATACAGTCCGCGAAAGCTTTTGGATAGATTTCTGATTTCAATCGCGTTCAATTCTTTACAGCTCCTTTTCTTCAGGCTTGTCATGCTGAACCCAGATTACCGCTTCTTTGTTAGTGGATTGCTTGATTTATGTTTGAAAAATATTAATTCCAGCTGCTGCATGAAACATCCCGGCTTTGTCCAAAAAAGATGGCAGGCACAAATGTGCCTGCCATCGCAGCGTGTCGAAAAATACTTTTCGACATGCTGCGTGCGGTTTTTCGAACTTCATGAAGTTCGAAAAACCTTTTGATTGAACGCGCAGGGGGCCTTTTGCCC
>CAMBCW010000179.1 GCA_945864925.1 uncultured Clostridia bacterium | reverse complement strand
ATTGAAAGGATGCAGCTGCCTGCAAGCGGCACGCCCAGTGGTCGTGCCCTACAAACGCACGTTTCGTTCACTGTGGTGCATTCATAAATGCATGTCGATTGCGAGGAGCGGAGCGACGCGGCAATCCGTTCTCCTGCTGGCCGGGGTTCGGCACTGCCTGCACACAACCCCTCCGTCACGGCTTGCGCCGTGCCACCTCCCCTTGCACAGGGGAGGCTTAGGGGGTGCGGTGCAGGCCGAAAAGGCTCCCCTTGAGGGGAGCTGTCAGCCGTCAGGCTGACTGAGAGGTGCAGGATGCGAAGCATCCGTTATGGCAGCTTCAAATTTGCACTGCGCTCCCACCTCATCCGACCGCCCTGCGGGCGGCCACCTTCCCCTCAAGGGGGAGGCTTAGGGGGTGCGGTGCAGGCCGGAAGGGCTTCTCCTTGGGGAGAGACCAGACCGTTGCCGCCGGGAATGGGCTTCGGAGTGAAAAACCGGCCGTCCCAGCAGGGTCAGGTGCTGCGGGGATGGCCGGTTCCGGCGGCAGATGGTTGTAATTTCCGCCGGTTTCTTATATAATAACAGGGAATTACAGGTTGAATTCCAGCACCTGCTCCACGTGGAAATCCTCCAGCTGCAGGTAGTATTCGGCGCTGTCCAGCAGGGCCTGGAGGGGCACGAAGCCCACCAGCTCGCTGCCGACCACCCGCACGCCGTAGCGTGCCGCCTCCATCCGCACCAGCTCCAGGGCCGCGTAGAGGGAGCTTTTGGTGTAATCCGTCAGGTTCATGCTCACCTGCACCAGCTGGCGCTCCTCCTTGGCGATGCCCAGGGCCTTCACATAGCGCAGGCCGCCGCCGATGCTCCGCACCCGCTGGGCGATCTGCCGGGCGATGTCGGCGTTGGAGGTGTCCAGGTTCACGTTGTAGAAGATCATCGCCTGCCGGGCGCCGATGGCCGTGGCGCCGCCGGTGGGGTGGATGGTGTCGGGGCCCACGTCGGGCTTCCAGAGGGGATCCTTCATCTTCTCCGCCAGGCCCTCGAACTGGCCCTTGCGGATGGCGCTGAGCTCCCGCCGGTGGGGCGCCGAGGCGGATTCTCCATAATAATAGAAGGGCTGGCCGAATCGCTCCGCCGCCCGCTTGGCCACGGACTTGGCCAGGGCGTCGGCGTCCTCCATGGTGGCGTTGCGCACCGGGGTGAAGGGCACCACGTCCACGCAGCCGATGCGGGGATGCAGACCCTCATGGCGGGTCATGTCGATGAGCTCCACGGCCTTGCCGATGGCCTCCACCATGGCCGCCCCCAGGGGCTTGGGCTGGCCCACCACCGTCACCACGCAGCGGTTGTGGTCCCGATCGGTGGAATAGTCCAGCAGCTTGATGCCCGGCTTGGCCCGGAAGCAGTCCACAATCTGCTCCACCTTCTGCAGATCCCGCCCCTCGCTGAAATTCGGCACGGACTGGATCCAGACGCGATTATCCACGATAGCATTACCTCCGTCCCGGCCGCTGCCGGGACAATCCCTCATTCGGCCGCCGGTTGTTTGCTTGATTGCGCCCCAATCAAATCTTGCATGATGCAGCAGATGGCATTGGCGGGCGAAATGGCGACGCCTGCGCAGGCACCTGTTTCCATTCAAAATTGAATTGGCACGTCGATATTATACCAGTTGGAAGCCGCCAGTGCAAGAATTCGGCGGGAATTTTCACACAGAGGAGTGGGAGAGAACCATGCTGACCGTAACCATGCTGCAGACGCCCCGGGTGGAACTGGACGGGCGGGAAATTGTGTTCCCCTTCAAGCGGGTGGACGCCCTGTTTTATTACATGGTGGTCCGCCGCAGCGCCACCCGGCAGGAGCTGATCGCCCTGCTCTGGGAGAGCTGCGACGACGCCACGGGGCTGAAGAATCTCCGCAACACCGTCTATTCCCTGAAGAAGGTCCTGGGCGGGGATTTCCTCCTCTCTCCCAACAAGACCACCCTGCAGGTGAACCCGGACTGGGAGCTGGACTGCGACTACGACCGCTTCATGCGGGAGGGCGACCTGTCCCTCTACCGGGGAGATTTCCTCCAGGGCTTCGCCGTGAAGCAGACCTTCTCCTTTGACATCTGGATGGAGCGCACCCGGGACGCCCTGCGGGAGCGCTATCTGATGCTGCTCTTCCGGGCGGCCCGGGCGGCGGCGGAGGAGGGCCAGGAGGAGCGGGCCGTGCTGCTGGCCTCCGACTATCTGCGGGAGGAGCCCTGCGACGAGACCGTGGCGTGCTTCCTCATGGAGCGCTTCCGCCTGCGCCGGAGCTACCCCCGGGCGGCGGAGGTCTATCAGCGGCTGCGGGACCGGATGGAGGAGGAGCTGGGCACGGCCCCCCAGCGGCGGACCACGGAGCTGTACTATCAGATCATGGACGAATGGGACCGGGACGCGGCGGCATCGTCCGAGCCGGCCGGCGAGCTGTCCGGGGACGCCCTCTTTGCGGCCCGGCTCCTGGCCATTTTCCAGGGCCAGGCCGGATTCCGGCAGCTTCTGGCCCTGTCCGACGGCCAGGGCGAGACCCTGAGCCGGGGCCTGAAGCGGCTGCTGGAGCTGGGCATGGTGCGGAAAAAGACCGAGGACGAGAAGGAACTCTGGCGCTTCCCCGACGGCAGCCGCCTGGAGGCCATTGCCGGCGGGATGTCCTTCCCGGAGCGGCAGCAGCTCCACCGGCGGGCGGCCCAGGTGCTGCTGGAGGGCCGGACGGCCCCCACGGGAGAGCTGTGCCGGGCGGCGGCGCTGCAGTACCAGCTGGCCGGCGACGGCTGGCAGAGCATGGTCTGGCGCATCCGGGGCCTGGACCAGAGTTCCGCCCGCTGCTGCGAGCCCAGCCCTGTGGTGGGCTCGGATTCGGCCTTCCTGCCCGGGTTTGACTGGGCCGGGGAGCTCCGCCTGTGCCAGAAGGCCCTGGAGGCCGCCCGGAACGGGGGGGACGAGGCGGAGCTGGCCCGCATGGAGCAGCTTCTGACCCTGAGCCGGGGCCGCATCGCCCTGTTCACGGGCAACTGGGACCAGGGCAGCACCATCCTGGGCGGCCTCACGGGCCGCAGCACCGGCACCGGGCGGGATTCCATCCTGCTGCTGCGCTCCTGCATCCTGCTGGCGTCCAACTGCATCTCCCGGCAGAAGACCTCCATGGCCGAGCGCTATGTGACCGCCGCGGAGCAGCTGGCGGCCCGGCGCAAGGACGCCGTGTGGCCGGCGGTGTGCCTGCGGCTGCGTGGCTCGTGCCTCCACCTGCGGGGCGAGCAGGACCGGGCCCTGTACTACCTGTCGGAGGCCGCCGACCTGCTGGAGCGCCAGCCGGACAGCGCCGCCGTGCGCCTGCAGATGGCGGCGGTGCGGGAGGCCCACGGCTGCGTCATGCTCTGCAAGGGCGATTATGTCCAGGCCTCCCACAGCTTCCGCCTGGCCCTGGAGGCCCTGGCCGGCGATCCCTGGGTGGAGGAGCCGTGGCTCTGCGTCCACTATGGCCGCACGGCCTACCAGATGGCGGACCACAGCCGTGCCCGGCAGCTGTTTGAGCGGGCCAGGCAGGCGGCCCACACCTGCGGAACCCTCTGGGGCCTGGGCGCCGCCTCCGCCTATCTGGCCTACTACAGTGCCCAGGACGAGCGCTACGAAAGCGCCGCCAACTACCTCCGGGAGGCGGCGGACGCCGCGGACCGCAGCGACAGCGCCCTGGAAAAGGGCATCGTCCAATATATCTCCATGCTCCTGCGCAGCCGGCTGGACCTGGAGGGCCGGCGGACCACGGCCCTGGAGCCTCTGCTGCCCCTGTCGGCGGAGGCCTATGCCCGGCAGGGCGTGCGGCAGCTCAGCGGCCTGCACCGCACCTTTGAGGCCGATGAGCTGTCCCGGGGCCTGCGGGAGGGCATCCTGACCCAGAGCCGCTACCGGGCGGCAGAGCTCTACAGCCGCGAGCGGCACTTCATGACGGAATAACCGGACGGACCCGTCATGCCGCAGCAGCCGGAAGCCGTGCCAGGAATTTCCGGACCACCCCCGGGGCGCATCCCCGGCCCCTATCCCCATTCCTGTCTGCAAATCCTGAAATTTGACGTTTTTCAGATGCCCCTTGCGTTATTCTTATAGAACAGAGAAGGGGAATTGAGACCAACAACGCCCCCGTACAGGCGGCCGGATGGAGCCCGGATGGGGAGCAGGAACGGGGAGACTCGCATGCTGATAGAAAAGACAATCAACGAATACACGGATCTCATGAGTTCTGACTATGGCGCTCTGGGCGGCGGCGGGGCCTCGGCGCTCTCCGGCTCCCTGGGGGCGGCTCTGACGGCCATGGTGGGAACTCTGACCCTGGGAAGAAAGAAATACGCCGGCGACCAGACCCTGGCGGAGGCCACGGCCAGACGCTGCTGCCAGCTGAAAACGGCCTTCCTCTCCGTCATGGAGCGGGACACGGCGGCCTTTGAGGCGGTCAGCGCCGTCTTTGCCATGCCCAGGGACACGGAGGAAGAGCGGCAGGCCCGGAACGACGCCATGCAGGCTGCCCTCAAGGGCTGCACCGAGACACCCCTGGAGGTGATGGCCCTGTGCGTGGAGTCCCTGGAGCTGGCCCGGGGCCTGCTGGGCCACAGCAACCAGAGCGCCGCCAGCGACCTGGGCTGTGCCGCCCTGCAGCTGGGCGCCGCCGTGCAGGGGGCCTGGCTCAATGTGCTGATCAACCTGGACGGCATTGAGGATGCGGCCTATGTGGCCGACCGCCGGACCCGGGGTGAAGCTCTCCTGGAGCAGGCCCGGCTCCTGTCCGACGAGGTCTACGCGGCCATTCTGCAGGCACTTTCCTGAAACCCGGAACCAAAGGCCCCGGAAG
>CAMBCW010000178.1 GCA_945864925.1 uncultured Clostridia bacterium | reverse complement strand
GACGAGCAACGGCTATGACTTCTCCGATATCCTGGGCGACTGGGCCGAGGACGAGATCCATCAGTCCTCCTACCTCGGCTGGATCGCAGGCTATCCCGACGGCACCTTCCGCCCCGACCGCTACATCACCCGCGCTGAGACCGTCACCATGATCAACCGCGTCCTGCGCCGCGCTGTGGATGAGGACGGGATCCTGGAGAACCATATCCAGTGGACGGACAACTATGCCAACGCCTGGTACTACTACGATATGCAGGAGGCCGGCGACTACCATGACTACCAGCGCAGCGACCGCGTTGTAGAGAACCAGCCGTACAACTACGAGAACTGGCTGCTCATCAACGACCGCATCGACTGGGCCGCCATGGAACAGGAATGGATCCGCAGATACAGCTGATCAAGCCCAACACCCCCGTGCCAGATGGCACGGGGGTGTTTTTTACGCTTTCCGCCGGGTCAGCACCATGGCCACCGCCACGGCCGTCACGCCGGACACCAGCTTGGCCACGATCATGGGCACCAGCAGCTCCGGCGCGTAGCCCGCCGTGAAGCCCAGATGGTCGCCGAACACAAAGGCCGCCGAGACCGCAAAGGCCACGTTCAGCACCTTGCCCCGGTCGTCCATGTCCTGCATCATGCCGAACATGGGGATGGAATTGGCCAGGGAGGCCACCATGCCCGCTGCCGCCACGTCGTTCATCCCCATCAGGCCCCCCAGCTTCAGAAGGGGACGCTGAAACACTTTGGTAATGACGTAGATCAGAGGGAAGGCGCCCGCCAGGACAATGGCGATGCTGCCCACGATCTCATAGCCCTCGGACAGCGGCGCCATACCTGGAATCACGGTCAGGCCCGTCAGAGCCTCCACAATGGCAGCCGCCAGCCCCACTGTGATGGCCGCCGTCACCAGCCAGCCGAAGACCGTGAAGCCCTTGATCATGGCATTTTCCGCTTTCCACAGGCCCAGAGCGATGAGCAGGGCGAAAATCACGATGGGCGCCAGATTCCGGATCACCATAATCAGGGAAAAGCCGGCCGTCAAGCCGCCCACAAATGCCCCCACGGGAATGGTGATGATGCCTGCCAGCACGCCCTGGGCCAGAAACTTGCGATCCTCCTGCCGGATGATGCCCAGGGCCACGGGAATGGTGAATACGATGGTGGCCCCCAGCATGGAGCCGATAATCACGCCGCCAAAGAGACCGGCCTCCCGGTTTTCCGCCAGTTCCATGGCCAGAGGCGCGCCGCCCATGTCGCAAGCCAGAATGGAGCCGGGAAACATGCCGGGATCTGCGCCGAAAATCCGAAACACCGGCACCACCACCGGCCGCAGCACATTGGCCAGCACCGGCGCCAGGCAGATGATGCCCAGCATGGACAAAGCCAAGGAGCCGAAGGCCAGAATACCGTTTTCAAACTCCTTGCCCAGGCCCAGCCTGCTGCCGAAGATCCGGTCCAGAGCGCCAAGGACCATGAAAACAGTCATGAGAATCATAATAAAATCGCTGATATGCCCGCACCTCCTATGGTTTTTCGTCCAAAATCGCCACGATGGCCGCATCGCAGGGCAGCGCCTCATTGCCCGCCCGGGCGGCGGAGCCCATGGCCACCAGAACCCGGTCGCCAATGCCAGCGCCCACATAATCCGCAGCCACAGCCCGGTGGCCGTCAAAGACCACCTCCAGGAAAATCTGCCCCCGGAGGGTTTCGCATTTCTTGGTCGCCCAGAAATTTCCGGTTACCGTGGCTACAATCATGTCTGCTTTCCCTCCAGAAGCTCCCGGGCCAGGGGCGTCATGTGGCTGCCCGGCTGCGGCATCCGGCCTGCCTGCCGCAGCAGCCGGGCCTCCTGGGCGGTGATCCACCGTGACTGGCCAGCCAGGGGGAGAACGCCCAACTGCTTCAAATGCTGTTCGGCGGCCGCCAGCTCCCGGCACAGAGCCTTGGCGTGGCTGCAGGTCCGGTAGGGCTGGGGCTGCCAGAGATAGACCGGCTGTCCATCCAGCAGCGCCCGGCACACAGGGTCAGACGGCATATGCAGCAGATCCCCGGGGGCCAGCACGCCCAGCACCACGGCCTCGTAGGGCGGCTGGGTCACATAGCAATAGGGACCGTCCCAATCCGGCGGTTGGCCGATGAGCAGGGCACGGGGCTTCCGTTCCTCCAGCCGCTGCCAGACCGCGTCGGTCAGCTGATCCAGATTCATCGGAGAATCATCCCCAGATCGCCTTTTCGAAAGCCGCAGGCGTTGGCTTCGTCGTAGTCCAAATGGGCGTAGGTCCGGAAACTGGGGCTGACCCGGACGGCCACGTCTTCAAAAACCACCGGCCTGCCAGTGAGGGCCTTCAGCCGTACCACATCTCCGTCAGCCACGTTCTGCAGGGCCGCGTCCTCCGGGGACATGTGGATGTGCCGTTGGGCTGCGATGACGCCCTGGGGCAGGGACAGGGTGCCCCGGGGGCCAATGAGAGTGATACCGGGCGTGCCTGCCACATCGCCGGACAGCCGCACCGGCGGCGTGACGCCCAGAGCCCTGGCGTCAGTCAGAGAAATCTCCACCTGGGCCTGGGCGCGGCAGGGGCCCAGCACCGCCACGCCGTCCTGCTTCCCCTTGGGGCCGGCGATGGTGACCCGCTCCGCCGCCAGATACTGTCCCGGCTGGGACAGGGGCCGTTCCGGCGTCAGGTCGTGGCCGAAGAGAACCTGGGCCTGTTCCCGGGTCACATGGACATGGCGGCCCGAGGCCTCCAGCTCCACGAACAGCCGCCGCTGCAGCTGCTCCGCCAGCTGTTCCAGTTCAAGAGACATGGGGTGTGTCCTCCTTTTTCATGCAGATCATTAAAATCCAGAACAGACTGCTGAGACGGTTGAGTACCAGCAGCAGGTCGGGACGGGTGCAGACTCCATCCCGGTCCCGGAACGCTTCGTAGGCCGCCAGCTCCGTCCGCCGCACCTGAGTGCGCAGACGGTTCAGGGTCAGAAGCATCCGGCTGTCGGAGGCTGCGGGCATAAAGTGGGGCAGGTCAAAATACTTCTGGGGAAAATGGCTCTGCTCCCGCAGCTGCTCCGGGGTCAGACCGCAGAGGGTCTCCTGCCTGACCGGCTCCTCCAGCACGTCGCAGCGGATGAGGTTCCGGACGGCCTGCAGGATTTCCTCCAGCTGCCCGGCGGTCTCCGCGCGGCCCTCGTCCAGAGCCAGGCGGCCGGCCAGAAGCAGCTCTGCCTCCAGTTCATCCACCAGGCCGCGGAAGATGATCCGCGGATGGTTTTTTGGCACCAGCACATCCGCCCGCAGATGGGTCATGTGCTCCGGTTTTTCCGTCAGGGTTCCGCCGGCGGGGGTGTGATAGACCGTAGGTTTAGCCAGGCTGGCCGGCAGGATTTCCACCTGGTCCTGGTGCAGCCATTCCCGGGCCGAGGGCGTCAGATGATCTCCCGGGGCCAGGTAGAACACCCGCTTGCCGTCCCGCACCCGCACATTGGCCCGGACACTGTCCTGGGTAAAGACCGCCATGATCAGGCCTTAGGCTCAGGGGTCTGGCCCGGTTTGCCCTTGGGGAGAATGGCGTCCACTTCGGCGTGGGGCCGGGGAATCACATGGACGGAGATCAGCTCGCCCACTTTTTCTGCGGCGGCAGCGCCGGCATCGGTGGCGGCTTTGACTGCACCCACGTCACCGCGGACCATGACGGTCACCAGACCGCCGCCCACCTGCTCTTTACCCACCAGATTCACGTTGGCGGATTTGACCATGGCGTCGGCGGCTTCGATGGCCCCCACCAGACCTTTGGTTTCCACCATGCCCAATGCGTTGGTATTGATCATTTGTTTCCAGCTCCTATCGTTTTATTGGAATTACATCAGCTTTTGCAGCAGCTTCTGGGTCAGCAGCTCCACCAGCTGGTCGTCTGCTTTGGGGAGTACAGCGTTAGTATGCGCCGGGGCGTCGTTCTTATGCCCCCAGGCCACCCGGCGGATGTTGATCAGGTCCAGAGGGCCGATGTTGTTGCTGGAGGAGCTGCCGCCCACGGCACCACAGCCCAGAGTCAGGGCAGGGAAGAGGCCGGTGGTGGCGCCGATGCCGCCCAGGGCCGCCGGGGTGTTGACCAGGAACCGGGATACGGGCACTTCCAGGGCGAAACGGCCAATGACAGCTTCGTCTTTGGCATGGATGACGAAGGTGTGTCCGCTGCCTTCGTGGTTCAGAATATCGCAGGCCAGAGAAAGGGCCTGATCCTGGTTTTCAACCTGGTAGAGGCCCAGAACCGGACAGAGCTTCTCCATGGAATAGGGGAATTCCGCGCCGGCGCCCCGCTCCCGGGCAATCAGCACCCGGGCCTGCCGGGCGGCGGCGTCAAGGCCAGCCAGCTGGGCGATTTCCGATGCCGGTTTTCCCACCAGCTTGGGGTTCATGGTTCCGTTGCTGCGGAACAGGTGGCCAGCCAGTTTTTTGCCGTCTGCTTCGCTGAGAATGCAGCAGCCCTGACGCACCAGCTCCACCTCCGCCGCTTTGGCGTTGGACGACTCCAAGATGATGCTCTGTTCCGAGGCGCAGACGGTGCCGTTGTCAAAGGTTTTGGAGCGGATGATGTCTGCCACAGCCTGCCCAAGGTCGCAGCTGGGATGCAGGTAGGCCGGGCCGTTGCCGGCCCCCACGCCGATGGCCGGGGTACCGGAGGAATAGGCCGCCCGCACCATGGCTCCACCGCCGGTGGCCAGGATCAATTTCACCTTGGGATGCTTCATCAGCTCGTCTACGGCGTCCATGGTGGGGATACTGATGCAGCCGATGGCCCCCTTGGGGCAGCCGGCCTCCTCCGCCGCCTGGGCCATGAGCTGGGCCGCCCGCAGGGAGCAGGC
>CAMBCW010000177.1 GCA_945864925.1 uncultured Clostridia bacterium | reverse complement strand
AGATTCCTCTACGTCTCGTGGGCTCGGAGATGTGTATAAGAGACAGGGCATTCTGGCCAAGACCGAGCACAACGAAGTGGCGCCGTCCCAGCACGAGCTGGCCCCCATCTATACCACCACCAATGTGGCCACAGACCACAACCAGCTGACCATGGAGATCATGCAGAAGGTGGCCCTGCGCCATGGCCTGGTGTGCCTGCTCCATGAGAAGCCCTTCGCCGGCGTCAACGGCTCCGGCAAGCACAACAACTGGTCCATGGCCACGGATACCGGCGTGAACCTCCTGTCCCCCGGCGAGACGCCCCACGAAAACGCCCAGTTCCTGCTGTTCCTCTGCGCCGTCATCAAGGCCGTGGACGACTATCAGGATCTGCTGCGCATCGCCGTAGCCACCGCCGGCAACGACCACCGTCTGGGCGCCAATGAGGCGCCGCCCGCCGTGGTTTCCGTGTTCCTGGGCGATGAGCTGACGGCTGTGCTGGACGCCATCGAGTCCGAAGCGCCCTATGAAGGCGTCCGCAAGACCACCATGAAGCTGGGCGTGGACGTGCTGCCCCGGTTCGCCCGGGATACCACGGACCGCAACCGCACCTCTCCCTTCGCCTTCACCGGCAACAAGTTTGAGTTCCGGATGCTGGGCTCCTCCAACTCCATTGCCTGCGCCAACATCATGCTCAACGCCGCCGTGGCCGAGTCCCTCAAGGGCTATGCCGATGTGCTGGAGCAGGCGGAGGACTTCTCCCAGGCCCTGCATGACCTGATCAAGCAGACCATCTCCGACCACAAGCGGATCATTTTCAACGGCAACGGCTATGACGACGCCTGGATTCAGGAGGCGACCCAAAAGCGGGGCCTGCTGAACTACCGCACCACCCCCGACTGCCTGCCCCATCTGCTGGACGAAAAGAATGTGCGGATGCTGACGGCCCACAAGGTGTTCACCGAGGCGGAGCTGAAATCCCGCTGCGAGATCACCCTGGAGAACTACTGCAAGACCGTGGTCATCGAGGCCAACACCATGGTGGACATGGTCCGCAAGCAGATCATCCCGGCGGTGGAGGCCTGCGCCGCGGAGCTGGCCGGCACGGCTGCCGCCAAGAAGGCGCTGCTGCCCGATGCAGCCTGCGCCTATGAGAGCCGGCAGGTCCGGAAGCTCTCCGAGCTGGCAGAGCAGATGGATCAAAAGACCGATTCGCTGGAAGCCGCCGTCCGCAGTCTCCACGGTCTGGAGACCCAGGCCGAAAGCAGCGCCATCCGCGACACGGTGCTGCCGTCCATGAACGAACTGCGGGCCGTGGCTGACGAGGCCGAATGCGTCACCGCCAAGGACTTCTGGCCCTTCCCCACCTACGGAGAGCTGCTGTTCAGCGTACGGTAACCACCGGCCCAGCAAGAAAGAACAAGAAAAGAAAAGAAGAGAAAGAGAAAAGGAAGTGACAGAATATGACTGTAGAATTTTGGTTTCTGATCGGCGCCGCTCTGGTGTTTTGGATGCAGGCCGGCTTTGCCATGGTGGAGACCGGCTTCACAAGAGCCAAGAATGCCGGCAATATCATCATGAAGAACCTCATGGACTTCTGCATCGGCACGGTGGTATTCTCCCTGCTGGGCTATACCCTGATGATGGGCGAGGACGTGCTCTTCGGCCTGGTGGGCCTGCCCAATCTGGATCTGTTCACGAACTTCCAGGCCTTCATTGCCAGCCCGGCGGACGGCAGCTTCACCGGCGCCTCCACCTTTGTGTTCAATCTGGTGTTCTGCGCCACCACCGCCACCATCGTCTCCGGCTCTATGGCGGAGCGCACCAAATTCTCTGCCTACTGCATCTATTCTGCCGTCATCTCCCTGTTTATCTATCCCATTGAGGCCCACTGGATCTGGGGCGGCGGCTGGCTGAGCCAGCTGGGCTTCCATGATTACGCCGGCTCCTGCGCCATCCATATGGTGGGCGGCATTGCGGCTCTGGTGGGCGCCATGTTCCTGGGACCCCGGATCGGGAAATATGTGCGGGACAAGCAGAGCGGAAAAGTGGTCAAGGTCAACGCCATTCCCGGCCATTCCATTCCCCTGGGCGCCCTGGGCGTGTTCATCCTCTGGCTGGGCTGGTACGGCTTCAACGGCGCTGCCGCCACTTCCGCCTCGGAACTGGCAGCCATCTTCCTGACCACCACCATTGCCCCCTCCGTCGCCACCTGCACCACCATGCTCTATACCTGGATCAAGAACGGAAAACCGGATGTATCCATGTGCCTGAACGCGTCTCTGGCGGGCCTGGTCGGCATTACCGCCGGCTGCGACGCCATGGATGCCGTCGGCGCTGCCGTGGTGGGCGTGGTTTCCGGTATCCTGGTGGTCGTTGTGGTGGAGGTTCTGGATCTGAAGCTGCACATCGACGACCCGGTGGGTGCTGTGGGCGTCCACTGTGCCAACGGTGCCTGGGGCACTCTGGCTGTGGGCCTGCTTGCCAATCCCGATGCGCCCGCCGGCTTGTCCGGTCTGTTCTATACCGGCTCTTTCCGGCAGCTGGGCCTGCAGGCCCTGGGAACCGTCACCGTCGCGGCCTACGCCGCGGTCATGATGGCTATCACCTTCGCCGTCATCCGGAAAATTCACGGCCTGCGCTGTCTGCCTGAGGAGGAGCTGCGGGGCCTGGATGTCTCCGAACACGGCCTGCCCAGCGCCTATGCGGACTTCGCGCCTGCTGTTCCGGAATATGCAGACTTCCCCAGTGCGGAGCCGGAAGCAGTTGTCGGAACCGTCCCTGTGGCCGAGGCCATCCCGGTCAAACGGGTGCCCGACTTCCCGGAAGGCACAGGGCCCAAGTTCACCAAGGTCGAGATTGTATTCCGGGAGGAAAAACTCTATGCCCTGAAGGAAGCCATGGTGGCCATCGGAATCACGGGCATGACCGTCTCCCATGTGTTGGGCTGCGGCGCCCAGAAGGGAAAGCCGGAATACTACCGCGGCGTCCAGGTGGAGGCCAATCTGCTCCCCAAGGTCCAGGTGGACATCGTGGTCAGCAAGGTGCCGGTTCGCACCGTCATCGAGACGGCGAAGCGGGTTCTCTACACCGGCCGTATCGGAGACGGCAAGATTTTCGTCTACGACGTGGAAAACGTCGTCAAGGTCCGCACCGGAGAAGAGGGCTACGAAGCCCTGCAGGATGTGGAATAATACAAAAGGTTCCAGGGAGAGCGGCTTGCACCGCCCTCCCTGGACGTGCGAAAGGAGCATTTTACCATGAGTATCCATGAGGAGTGCGGCGTCTTCGGGGTCTGGTCGCCCCGGCCGGAGGCTGTGGCCAATCTGGTTTACTACGGCCTCTACGCCCTGCAGCACCGGGGCCAGGAGAGCTGCGGCATCGTAGTCAACGACCAGGGGCTGTTTGAATCCCACAAGGATCTGGGACTGGTGAACGAGGTGTTCACCCCCGACGTCATGGCCCGGTTCCCGGAGGGCACCATGGCCGTGGGCCATGTGCGCTATGGCACCACCGGCGGCAGCAAACGGGTCAACTGCCAGCCCATCGAGGTCCATCACCAAAAAGGCAAGCTGGCCCTGGCCCATAACGGCAACCTCAGCAATGCCTTTGAGCTGCGCAGCCGCCTGGAACTGTCCGGCGCCATCTTCCATACCACCAGCGACACCGAAACCATCGCCTATATCATCACCCGGGAACGGCTGACGGCCCCCTCCATAGAGGCAGCCGTCAGCCGCGCCATGGCCCATCTGGAAGGGGCCTACTCCCTGGTGCTCATGTCCTCCACCAAGCTGCTGGCTGTGCGGGATCCCCATGGCTTCCGTCCCCTGTGCTACGGCGTCACCGCCGACGGCACCTATGTGGTGGCGTCGGAGAGCTGCGCCCTGGAGGCCGTGGGCGCGGAGTTTGTCCGGGACATCCGTCCCGGGGAGATCGTGGTGTTCAGCGACGCCGGCGTGGCTTCCCTCCAGGGCGCCCGCCAGGCCGGACAGGAACGGATCTGCATATTTGAATACATCTATTTTGCCCGGCCGGATTCCGTGATCAACGGCGTGCCGGTCCATGAGGCCCGGCTGCGGGCCGGAGAGTTGCTGGCCAAGGCCCATCCGGTGGAGGCGGATCTGGTCATCGGCGTGCCGGATTCCGGTCTGGACGCCGCCCTGGGCTATGCCCGGGCCTCGGGAATCCCCTATGGCATCGGTCTGATCAAGAACAAATACATCGGCCGCACCTTCATCTCCCCCGGCCAGAGCCAGCGGGGCAACCTGGTGCGGATCAAGCTGAATCCGGTCAGCAGCGTCATGCGGGGAAAGCGGGTGGTGCTCATTGACGATTCCATCGTCCGCGGCACCACCTCCGGACGGATTGTCCAGCTTCTGCGGGCCGCAGGTGCAAAGGAAATCCACATGCGCATTTCCGCGCCGCCCTTCCTGCATCCGTGCTATTACGGGACGGACATCGATTCCCAGGAACATCTCATCGCCTGCCACCACACCGTGGAGGAAATCGCACAGATCATCGGTGCGGATTCTCTGGGCTATCTGCCCCTGGAGGACCTGGAGGCCCTGATCGGCAGTCCCAACTACTGCCGGGCTTGCTTCGATGGTGTCTACCCCACCGCCATCCCCGCCGACACCCGCAAGGACCGCTTCGAGCAGAAGCTTCCGCCCCGCTCCGGCGGCCAGTAAAGATTTCCCCTTGTCTATTACTTGGCGCAGCGGTATAATAACAGCAGAAATCCCAGGATGCCGGGCGGAATTTCCCGGGTATCCATGGACTGCGAGGTACTCCATGATCGACCGATTGGGCAGGAACATCACCTATCTGCGCATCTCCGTCACGGAGCCTGTCTCTTATACACATCTGACGCTGCCGACGATATGCAGTGTGT
>CAMBCW010000176.1 GCA_945864925.1 uncultured Clostridia bacterium | reverse complement strand
TGTTCTTAAATAGCGGTACAAAGTAACCTCTGAAATGTTTAGTTCCATTGCGATTTTGTAAAGAGGAACTCCCGCCGCGACTGCCGCTGCTCTTATTTTTCTGTTCAAGTCTATTACCTCCTATTGACGTTTGATTTACTTGCTATTATAATTATATCAGCAAGTATTTCACATATCAAGCAGAATTAACGTGAAATTAAAGCAAAGCAACCATAACGAACATGCAAGGCAGAAGCGAGGGGTATTATGTCAAAAAGGTTTGCAAAGGATAATTCAAAAGTGTTTTCCATACGTCTCAAACAGAGAATGTTTGAGAAAGATATGACGCAGGCAATGCTCTCTGATCTAACAGGACTGCAAAGACAAACAATTTCTCTGTATCAACGGGGCGAAAATGTCCCAGCTGCAGACAATCTCGCGATTATAGCTGAAACCCTAGAATGCTCTACAGATTGGCTTCTTGGGCTCACAGACTATACACAAAAGGATATTGAAGGGACAACGTTGGAGTCTATTGGGTTGTCTGAAAAGGCAGCAAGAAAACTTCAAGAAGCAATGGCTGACGAGAAAACTGCCAAATGGGCCAATTTTTTCTTCTCGAGCAATTTCCCGAAAAACATAGCAACCACAATGGCCCAGTACTCTTGTGCGAGGTTTGCATCTGGCGTTTATGAATTATATAATCGCACAAAAGACGACACGATTTTGACGCAAAACGGCTTTAATCAAGCTGTTTCTGATCTATTTGGAGAGAAAACACTTCTTGGCATGTCAGAACCAGAGAAAGAGCTATCGTTTAATATGTTCCGTGCCATAACATCAGATTATGATAGCAATTTGATTGGGAAGCTAATTAGAGGCTTTGGGGGATCATTGGGCCTAACAAGGCTCTATGAATTACAAGCAGAACAATTGATGCGAAATCTGTTGATGTGGTCGCTTAATGAAGCGATGACCACTTATTATAAAATGGAATTAGATAGGCTTGAGACGGAATAAACTTCCAGTTAGCCTAAGTTTTCTTGTGAATTGTATTCTTTTTTTTGATTTGCCATGTCATAGAAAATTGAACGTCATAAACCGCATTCAGAAAACCATAACAGACTACGGATGGCAGATTGAATACAAGCTCGATTGATTATTATAAAAAAATTTCCGTTAATTCCATTTTCTTTGGCGCACATTTGGCGCACAAGCGTGCGCTAAATTATCAAAAGCTATGATATGTCAGAAAAAGTAAAAACCCGCAAACCCTTGAAATATCAGGGCTTCCGGGATTCTGTGCAAAGCTGTGAAAAGGGAAAAAGGCAACTACGAACCAGTAGGTCGGGGGTTCGAGTCCCTTCCGGCGTACCAAAAACCTCATTGCTTCGGCAATGAGGTTTTTTGTTGGAAAGCGGCTTCAGAAGCTTGTCAACGGTCCTCTGTCAGGACGGGTCAGGGCCGCGTCGATTCCCAATTCTTTCCGCAGCTCCCGCAAAAGCGCTTGCTCTGCTGTCTCATGTAAGGCGACCTGACACCGGGCAGGGAATCGTAGGGAGAACGCGCATCGCGCCTCACAAGGGAAGGCTGCTTGACGCAGAAGCGGTTAAGCGCTGCAGGCAGTTGTCCGTAAACTGGGAGACGGTTTGACCGTATGTGGCGGTGTCTACGATGTAGCTCAGGCCATGGCCGGCGCCGGGAAAAGTTTTTAAGATCCGGTATCCGGCGCAGGCGTCGTAAATCTCCCGGCTCATGGCGCAGGGGACAAAGCGGTCGTCCTCACCGTGGAGCAGCAGAACCGGAAGGGTTGTATGCTGCACAGCCTGGACAGCGCTGGCTTCCCGCGGGTCGAATCCTCCGAACAATCTGGCGCCCAGATGCAGCAGGGGCATGACCAAAGCCGGCGGCAGCCGCATGTCCGTCCGGCAGACCTTGCGCAGAATGGCCTCCGGGGCAGAATAGGGGCAGTCGGCGATGATTCCCGCTACATTAGAGGGCAGCGCCAGCTCCGATGCCATCAGAACCGTGGCAGCGCCCATGGAGACGCCGGAGAGAAAAATGGGTGTGGCTTCCCCGAAGCGCTGCCGGGCGTAGTTGGCCCAGGCCAGGCAGTCCTGCCGCTCCCGGATGCCGAAGGTGATGGTGACGCCGCCGCTGCCGCCGTGAGCCCGCTGATCGATGGCCAGGACGTTGTGACCCAACTCCCGGGCCAGCCGGCAGCCGCCGCAAAAATCCCGCAGAGGCGTGCCATGATAGCCGTGGAACTGAATTTGCAGAGGCGCGCCGTCGTGGAAAACATAGTACCGGCCGGTGAGCACCGTGCCGTCAAAAGATTGGATGGTCACCGGCTCATAGGGCAGCTGGTCCATATCGCGGATCAGGCTCAGCATCCGCGGCCGCTGAGCCTGATACTGGGGGCCGTCCGGCAGGACATAGGGATCTTCCCGCTTGCGTGGTGAGACATAAAAGGCGAAACGATAGATTGCCCAGGCTGCCGCCAACAGCAACAGCAGAACGAATACGAGGATGGATAATACAATTTTCATTTCCGGGTCCTCCCCACGTGGATGTGATAGAATCATAAAGGTTTCGGAACAGAAAGTCAATGGGCCGCCTGCTGCATAGAATGGGGAGAGGTGGTTGTATGAGAATTCCCACAGGACGTCCCGGGGCCGTGGCCCGGGTACAGAGCGAGGGCGGCATCACCGGCGCCGTGAAATTCTATCAGATGGGGGACGGTGTTCTGGTGGTGGCGGACATAGCAGGGCTGCCCCAATCGTCGCCCACGGGCTTTTTTGCCTTCCATATCCATGCAGGGACTGATTGCGGCGGCATGCATTATGCGGACACGGGTGGACACTTTAATCCATCCGGGGCGCTTCATCCAGTCCACGCGGGAGACCTGCCGCCCCTGCTGTCCGTTGACGGCCAGGCACACATGGCTGTGCTGACCGGGCGATTTCATCTGTCCGATGTTCTGGGCAGAACCGTGGTGATACATGAAAATCCCGACGATTTTCATACGCAGCCGGCGGGAAATGCCGGCAGGAAGCTGGCCTGCGGCGTGATCCAGCCAGTGCGCTGAGAAGGGAAACATCGGCGAGGCGGGATTTCGGACTTGACAAATGGACTGCCCCATGATAAAATATCCAAGCAAATGGCCCGGTGGTGCAGTCGGTTAGCACGCCAGCCTGTCACGCTGGAGGTCGACGGTTCGAGTCCGTTCCGGGTCGCCAAAAAGCCGCTTTTGTCTTTGGACAAAAGCGGCTTTCTTTGTCTTGGAGCTGTTCAGGCAGCCTGCACCAGATTGGCCACTGCAAACCAGAGAACCGGCAGAAACATGGAGGGCAGCATGTTTCCCACTTTGATCTTCTCCTTGGTCAGACCTACAATGTTCATACCGGTGCCGATAAGCAGTACGCCGCCCACGGCGCTCATTTCCCGCACCACGGGGTCGGAAAGGAAGGGCTCCACAACGCTTGCCAGCAAAGTCAAAGCGCCCTGGTACAACAGAACGGAGGCACCGGAAAACAGAACGCCCACGCCCATGGTAGCCGAGAAGGTCACAGAGGCGACGCAGTCCAGGGCGGACTTGGCATAGATGGTATGGTAATCTCCCCGCAATCCCGCGTCGAAGCTGCCCATGATGGCCATGGAGCCGACGCAGAACAGCAGGCTGGCGGCCACAAAGCCCTCGGTGAAGGAACTGCTGTTGGATTTGAGAACCTTGGCTTTCAGCCAGTCGCCTATGCCGTCCAGCCGGTGCTCGATTTTCAGGACCTCGCCGAGAATGGTGCCGGCCACCAGGCAGACAATGACGATGAGAATGTTGGAGGTTTCAATGGCGCTGGTGATGCCGATGACCATGGTGCAGATGCCCAGGCCGGACATGATGGTGCGGGTGTGTTCCTCCCGGAGCCGGCCGCCCAGGCGCAGCCCCAACAGGCCGCCCAGGACCACGACCACGGCATTTACGATGGCTGCGATCAAAGGGATTCCTTCTTTACACGATAAAATATGGCGTCTGCCGATAACTCTATCACACCAAATGGAAAAAGTCAACGGCCCGGGCAGACCATAGGAGTCCGGACAGGTCCGGCGGATTGCACAAAAAATCCGGGTCGGATTTCGACAATTTTTCCGCTCCTTTTCCAAGAAGAACTTGACTATTTCGAACGCATGGGGTATGATAAACGGCGAAAATTAATCCCCTGCGGGGCTTGACCGGGCAGAAAGGAGCGGTGCGCAGTGAAATGGAGCATTTGGGCCGGTGGACCGGCGTTGCTTTTCTCCCACAGCCTGGAACAGGGTGTTTTGTTTGACATCGGTTTTTCCGAATCCGCGTACGGCGTGTCCGTCTGAGGCGTGGAGTTCGGAAAGGCCGATTTTTTCTTGGATTTGTTTGGAAAGGAAGGACGTGCATGAAAAAACGGTATTTGATTTTGGAGGACGGCACCATCTTCCAGGGCTGGGCCTTCGGCGCGGACCGGGCTGCCGTGGGCGAGCTGGTCTTTACCACCAATATGGTGGGCTATGTGGAGACCCTGACGGATCCCAGCTACTGCGGACAGATCATCCTGCAGACCTTCCCCCTGATCGGCAACTATGGCATGATGGAGGAGGACTTTGAGGGCGAGCCCTACTGCAAGGGCTATGTGGTCAAGGAGTACTGCCGCCGGCCCAGCAATTTCCGCTGCCAGTACGACCTGGACACCTTTCTGAAGGCCCATGACATTCCCGGCCTCTGGGGCGTGGACACCCGGGAACTGACCAACCGCATCCGGGAATACGGCGTGGTCAACGCCATGATCACAGACCGGATTCCCGAGGATTTTGATGAAATCTCCGCCTACAGCGTCCGCGGCGCCGTGGAGCAGGCCACCTGCCGGGAAATCGAGGAATACCCGGCCCAGGGAGACGAGAAATTCCATGTGGTTCTCATTGACTACGGC
>CAMBCW010000175.1 GCA_945864925.1 uncultured Clostridia bacterium | reverse complement strand
TACACACTGCATATCGTCGGCAGCGTCAGATGTGTATAAGAGACAGATTCTGAGGTGTTGATATGGAACTGAGGCCTGTGCAGAAATCAAACATCTGGAAGATCATTCGCCTGTCTGTGGCAGATTCCCAGTCTGATTTTGTCGCCACCAACACGGAAAGCATTCTGGAGGCCTATACTGCCCTCATCAGCGGAGAGGTCGCTCTCCCCTTCGGCATTTATCACAACGACGTCCCGGTCGGTTTCGTAATGTTCGGCTATGGTGCCACCGACGATCCGGACGAGCCCCCTGTGGCGGCCGGGAACTACTGCATCTGGCGTTTCATGATCGACCGCGCTTTCCAGGGTCAAGGCCTGGGAACCCAGGCGCTGCAGCTCTCCCTGGATTACCTGCGCACGTTCCCCTGCGGCCCTGCCGATTCCTGCTGGCTGTCCTACGAGCCGGACAACGCTGCCGCCAGAGCCCTGTACCACGCAGCCGGCTTTGTGGAGAATGGATCATTCTGCGGCGACGAGGTCGTGGCTGTTCGGAAATTGCAGCCGCTGTAAATCCGTCATTCAACCGCACGGGAAAGCGGGACTTTTTCCTGGGTTCCTGCTACAATCAGATTCGACAGGGGGGAACTTGGGATGGATTGGATCACCGGAATCCAGCGTGCCATTGACTACATTGAGGCTCATCTCACGGAGGAGATCGACTATGAGCAGGTAGCCCGGGAGAGTTTCTCCTCCAGCTACCATTTCCAGCGCGTATGCAGCATCCTGTGCGGTTACACGCTGGGGGAATATATCCGCAGCCGCCGGTTATCCCTGGCCGGGATGGAACTGGCCACCGGAAAGGCCCGGGTGATTGACATTGCAGGCAAATATGGCTATGACAGTCCCGACAGCTTCTCCAAGGCCTTTCAGAAATTCCACGGCATGACGCCGTCTCAGGCTCGCGGCAACGGCGCTATGCTGAAATCCTTCTCCCGCCTGTCCATCAAAATTACCTTGGAAGGTGGCAGTATGATGAACTACAGAATTGAAACAAAGCCCCAGATGCTCCTGACCGGCTACAAAAAGCGCTTTCACGGCGACCCAAACGACAAGCAGGACCAGGATCACTACTTTGCCTGTGAGAACCGGCTGTACCAGTATATCCTGGAAGGCATGTCCCGGGAGCACGTCATTACCTATCAGGTTCTGACCAATTTCGGCCCCGATGGGTATGACTTTTACTATGCCTACAGCCTGCCCCATTGGGCCCTGGAGGATTTCGATCAGGACCTTGGAGAGATGGCACAACACTTTGACCACATTTCCATTCCCGCTGGACAGTATCTGATCTGCGAAACGGAGCGCTGTATGTTTCCCACCGCTCTGGTGGACAGCCTGCGGCGCAAGGCCGTCTCCGAATGGCTCCCCTCTTCGGGCTATACACTCCGCGACGCCCCGGAAATCGGCGTCATCCACTGGCCCTTTGAGGATGGCAATGAGGAAGTGAACCATTCCCATTACTGCGAAGTATGGCTGCCCATTCAAAAAGGAATCTAGCGGCAGTCCCTTTGAATTGCCTGGCGCCCAATGCTGCCCCGATTGCAGGAGCGGCATTGGGCGCCAGCTATCACAGAATCATCCAAATCCAATAGATCAATCCATACACCACGCTGGCACAGACACCGTAGACGATGACCGGGCCGGCGATGGTGAACATCTTCGCCGCCACGCCCAGGATAAAGCCCTCGGACTGGAATTCCACCGCCGGGGAAACCACCGCGTTGGCAAACCCTGTGATGGGCACCAGGGTTCCGGCGCCGCCGTATTTTGCCAAGTCGTCATACAAGCTCAGGCCCGTAAACAAAGCGCTCAGAAACACCAGGGACACCGACGTGGCGGTGCCCGCATCGTCCTTCCCCAGGCCCAACGCTCCAAAGCCGTTCATGATCAGCTGACCAATGACACAGATGGCGCCGCCGATCCAGAAAGCATTGAGCAAATCCTTCCACATGGGCGAATTGGGCGACATTTCTTTCACATATTGGGCATACTCCTGTTTGGATAGTTTCATACAATCCCTCCTTTTCCCTAGGATATCCGGGACGCCGCCGGATATACCGCCTGTGATTGCATTCTCTCATCTTTTATGGTAAAATTCATCCAAGGAGGTATGCTTATGCGTATTGTATTTTTTGCTTCCAAACCCTATGATAAGGAATCATTTTCCAAACTGAAAGACGCCTATCCACAACTGGATTTGGAATTCTGGGAGACGGAGCTTTCCCCCAAAACAGCCGCCTATGTCACCGACACAGAGGCCGTCTGCGCTTTTGTCAGCTCCGATGTGGGGGAAAACGTTCTCCAGACGCTCCAAGACCGGGGTGTCCGACTGGTGCTCATGCGCTGTGCCGGCTTCAACAACGTGGATCTGGACGCCGCCACCCGGCTGGGAATCCAGGTGATGCGAGTCCCGGGCTATTCTCCTGAGGCCGTGGCTGAGCACGCCATGGCCCTGGCTATGGCTGTCAACCGTCACCTGCACAAGGCCTATGTCAAGGTCCGGGAGAACAATTTCAGCCTGCAAGGTCTGCAGGGCGTGAATTTTTATGGCAAAACCGCAGGCATCATTGGCACCGGGAAAATCGGCGCTGCCATGGCCCGGATCTGCCATGGCTTTGGAATGCGGGTCATCGGCTATGATCGCTATCAAAACCCGGAATTGCCCTTTCTGGAATATGTGGATCTGGACGCCCTGCTGGCCACCAGCGACCTGATCAGCCTCCACTGTCCCCTGACGGAAGGCACCCATCATATGATCAACCTGCAAACCATCGGAAAAATGAAGAATGGCGTCATTCTCATCAACACCTCCCGGGGCGGACTGATCAAAACGGACGACCTGATTGCCGGGATCCGGGAGAATAAGTTCTTCGGCGTGGGACTGGATGTCTATGAAGAGGAGGCCCAGAACGTCTTTGAAAACCGGGAGAACGACATCCTGATGCACTCCACCACTGCCCGACTGCTGTCTTTCCCCAACGTGATTGTCACCTCCCATCAGGGCTTTTTCACCGAGGAGGCTCTCAGCGCCATCAGCCGCACCACCCTGGACAACGCCATGGCTTTTCTGGAGGGGCGGGCTGCAGGCACGGAATTGAATTGAGGTGGTGCCATGAAACGGTTTTACGTTGCCCTGGGGAAGGGCATCGTCTATCCGCTGCTCTATCTGTGCATACAGTTCCTGTTCCCCCTGGTCTATACTTCCGTCCAGGCAACCCTCTTTCTGGCTTCTCCGGAGGCCGCAGGGCTGAGTGCCGCGGCCGCCATGGCGCAGCTGACCCACATCATCACAGGGAAGCTCATGGCCATCAGTTTGGTTTGCAGTCTGATTACCATCGGTCTTTACTGCCTGACAGCGCCCATGTGCCGCCGTTCCCTGCGGGAGCATTTGTGGCTCTATCCCATGGCCTCTCAGGACATCGTTCCGGTTTTGCTGCTGGGGATCTCGGCCAATCTGCTGCTGTCCGCTCTGCTGGAGTGGCTCCCTATCCCAGCGCAGTGGATGTCCGATTATGAAGTCAGTTCCGCCTGGATTCCGCAGGACCTGACGGCGGCATCTTTTCTGTTTGTAGGCCTTGCAGGGCCGGTCACGGAGGAGCTTTGCTTCCGCGGTCTGCTGTTCACCCGCCTGCGGCAGGGCATGCCGCAGGCCGCAGCCGCACTGATCAGCGCCATCCTGTTTGGGCTGGCCCACGGCAACCTGGTCTGGTTCCTCTATGCCTTTCCCCTTGGACTGGTCATGGTCTGGATTTTCTGCCGCTTCGGCTCTGTGTGGGCCACTATGCTGTTCCACATCGGCTTCAACATCACCGGATTACTGATCCCGCAGGAAAGCAGCCTGATTCTCCTGCTGCTGTTGGGATGTCTCGGCACTGCGGGCTGCAGCTTCTGGGTCTGGAAACGTACAGAAAATGCTACATAACCAAGAAAACGCAAAAGGACCGCTGCCCACAGCAGCGATCCTTTTTTGCGGATACAATTAAATCAGTTCGATCACTGCCATCTCGGCAGCGTCGCCCTTGCGGGGCCCCAGACGGGTCACACGGGTGTAGCCGCCGTTGCGGTCGGCATACTTGGGTGCGATCTCGCTGAAGAGCTTCTTGGCCACATCTTCCTTGGTGATATAGGACAGGGCCTTGCGGTAGGAAGCCAGCGTGTTCTTCTTGCCGAGGGTGATCATCTTCTCGGCGATGGGCTGCACTTCCTTGGCTCTGTAGAACGTGGTTTCAATCTTGCCGTTCTCGAACAGATAAGTGGTCATAGCGCGGAGCATGGCCTTTCTCTGGTCGCTGGTTCTGCCCAGCTTACGAGTACCAAACATTGGGTTTTCCCTCCTTTATGAAAAGGTTATCGCTTAATTGTTGTTGTTGGCAGAATCATCGCTGGCCAGGGACAGACCCATGGCAGCCAGCTTGTTCTGCACTTCTTCAAGAGACTTTCTGCCCATGTTGCGAACCTTCATCATATCTTCGCCGGTTCTGGAAATCAGATCCTCGACATTGTTGATATTGGCGCGCTTGAGGCAGTTGAAGCTTCTGACGGACAGGTCAAGCTCCTCGATGGTCAGCTCCAGGACCTTGGCTCTGGGGGACTCGGCCTTTTCCACCACCGTGGACTTGTTGGCTACGGTCTCAGACAGGTCGGTGAACAGAGTCAGATGGTCGGAGAGGATCTTGGCGCCCAGGCTCACGGCATCCCGGGCCGTGATGGTGGAGTCAGTCCAGACCTCCAGGGTCAGCTTGTCGTAGTCGGTCATATTGCCTACACGGGTGTTTTCCACGGTGTAGTTCACCTTGTAAACCGGCGTGTAGATCTAGTAGATCGCCATAACAAAAAAAAAAAAATGGGGGTTCCTGTCTCTTATACACATCTGACGCTGCCGACGATATGCAGTGTGTAGA
>CAMBCW010000174.1 GCA_945864925.1 uncultured Clostridia bacterium | reverse complement strand
GCCTGCACACAACCCCTCCGGCCCTTCGGGCCACCTCCCCTTGCACAGGGGAGGCGTTCGGTGCAGCCTGTGTTTATGCAAAATTGCTATTTTGCGACAGGCCCTTTTTATCTCTTCTTAGCTTTTTAATGCTTCCTCCAGGTGGAGGGCAGCAGGAGAATCAGAACAGGGAACAGCTCCAGGCGGCCCAGGAGCATATCCAGGGTCAGAACAATCTTGGACAGGGGAGAGAACAGGGCAAAATTCTCCGTGGGGCCCACCAGATTCAGACCGGGACCGATGTTGTTGAGGGTGGCTTCCACGGCGGTGATGGTGGTGGTCAGGTCGAAATTGTCCAGAGACACCAACAGCATGGAGATGACGGTGACAAAGAAATACACCATCATATAGCCCTGCACGCCTTGAATGGTCTCCCGGCCGATGGGCTTGCCGTCCATGGTCAGGACCTTGACGCTTCTGGGATGGAGCAGGCGGCGGATTTCGTAGGCTGTGGCCTTGGTCAGAATCACAAAGCGGGAGACCTTCACGCCGCCGCCGGTGGAACCGGCACAGGCGCCTACGATCATCAGCAGCACCAGGAGCAGACGGCTCAGCTCCGGCCATTGGTTAAAGTCCACCGTGGCAAAGCCCGTGGTGGTGATAATGGACGAAACCGTAAAAAAGGCATGGTGGAAGGCGTCAAAGAGGCTGGGCATCATGCCGGCGATGTTCAGAGCAATGGTCACAGTGCTGACCAGCACAATGGCCAGGTAGGCCCGCAGTTCCGTGTTGCGCAGGGCCATGGAGAACTTCCGCATCAGCAGGAAGAAATAGACGTTGAAGTTGACACCGAAGAGCACCATGAATACGGCAATGACACCCTGAAGATAATAGCTGTCATAATAACCGATGGAAGCTGCCTTGACGCCGAAACCGCCGGTACCGGCGGTGCCGAAGGCATGGCAGAGACTGTCAAACAGGGGCATGCCGCCCAAAACCAGCAGCACCACCTCCACCAGGGTCATCACCATGTAGATGGTATAGAGAATGGCGGAGGACTTGCGCATGTTGGGCACCATTTTGGAGACCGACGGTCCGGGACTCTCTGCCCGGAGCAGATGGTTGGCTTCACCGCCGGCCAGGTTCACCAGAGCCAGCATGAAAACCAGAATGCCCATGCCGCCCAGCCAGTGGGTAAAGCTGCGCCAGAACAGCATGCACTGGTCCAGGGCTTCCACGTTGGGCAGGATACTGGCGCCGGTGGTGGTGAAGCCGGAAACCGTCTCAAATACGGCGTCCAGATAGTTGGGAATTTGACCGGACAGGGTGAAGGGCGCGGCGCCGATGAGGGAGATGACGATCCAGGCCAGGGCCGTGATCACAAAGCCCTCCCGGGCGTACATGGTGCGCTTGACGGGCCGCAGCCGCGTCAAAACAAAGCCCAGCAGGGCCGCCGCCGCCAGAGTCACCAGGAACCAGACCCCGGACATTTCACCATAGAGCAGAGCTACCACCAGGGGCAGCAGCATAAAAGCCGCTTCAATCAGGATGATCACGCCTGTCAGATAGGCGATCATACGGTAATTCATATGCTCCTCCTATGCCACAGGCTGCTTCTTCCCGGAGAACACATCATCCAGAGAGGCAATCCCGCCGTGGGTGGTGACCACGATGACACTGTCGCCGACCTCGATGGTGTCGCCGCCCCGGGGGGTGATCAGATGTCCGTTCCGGGAGATGCAGCCGATGAGCAGATTGTCCCGGAGCGAGAGCTCCTGCAGGGGAATGCCGCAGTAGGACGCGCCCTTGGTGACCCGGAATTCCAGAGCCTCGGCCTTGCCGCTGGCCAGCTTGCACAGGGTCTCCATGCTGGCATAGGCGTTGGAGGCCTGCATGGCGCGGACGTAGCGGACCACGTTGTCGGCGCAGATCCGCCGGGGATAGAACACAGAACCAAGGTCCAGGTTGCCCACGATTTCCTCATAGGAATCTCGGTTGATCTTGGTGATGACCTTTGCCTTGGTGGTGCGGCGGGCATAGAGGGAGATGATGATGTTTTCTTCATCAATACCTGTCAGGGCGACGATGGCGTCCATGTGTTCAAAGCCTTCCTCCAGCAGCAGCTTCTGATTGGTGCCGTCGCCGTGGATCACCGTGGCCTCGGGCAGCAGTTGGCTTAGCAGTTCACATTGGGCCAGATCGGATTCGATGATTTTCACGTCCATACCGGCCGCCAGCAGCTGCCGGGCCAGATAGTAACCAATGCGGCCGCCGCCGATGATCATGGTCTGCCGCACCCGGCTCTTGGTCACGCCCACCTGCCGGAAGAATCGCTGGGCTTCTGTGGGGCTGGCCACAATGGAGATCCGGTCGCCTGCCTGCAGGCGGAACTCACCGGTGGGGATAAAGACGTCCCTTTTTCCCCGTTCCACGGCGCAGATCAGAACCTTGGACTTGAATTTTCCCAGTTCCATCAGAGCAATGCCGTTCAGAGGGGAATCTTCCGTGACGCTGAGTTTCAAAATTTCCACCTGGCCCTTGGCGAAGGTGTCGATCTTGATGGCAGACGGGAATCGCAGCACCCGGGCCATTTCCACAGCGCACTCAGCCTCCGGGTTGATGGCCATACTGAGGCCCAGGTCGTCCTTGATCAGGGTCAGCTCTCCGACATATTTGGGATTGCGCACCCGGGCAATGGTGTGGCGGGCGCCCAGCTTCTTGGCAATCAGGCAGCACAGCAGATTGAGTTCGTCGGCGCCGGTGGAAGCGATGACCATGTCGGCCTGTTCTACGCCGGCTTCCTTCTGCACCTCGTGGGAAGCGCCGTCGCCCTCTACCACCATGACGTCCAGCTCGTTGTTGGACTGACTCAGCGGATCGCCGGAGCGATCGATCAGGGTGACCTCATGCTTCTCTCTGGACAGCTGCTCCGCCAGGACACTGCCGATTTTTCCGTCGCCGATGATGATGATTTTCATACCCATCCCCTGCAATCGTAATATTCAGTTTATTGTATCATAACCGGTCGATGTTTGCAATCACTCCTCCGTTCAGATCCGGTATAAATCGTGGCCGTCAGGCACAGGCCTGCACCAGAACCGCCAGGGCCTGCTTGAGCAGGTCCATGGGAATATTCAGAGCCGGCAGGAGCCGGACCTTGCCATGGGCGCTGAGGACCAGGACGCCTTGCTCCATGCACTGGGCGATGACCGCACCGGCGGGCTTTTCCGTCTCCACCCCCAGCATCAGGCCCAGGCCTGTGACGCTCTTGACGCCGGGCTTGCCTGTCAGGGTTTCCACAATCAGCCGGGAGCGGTCCCGAACGCCCTGGAGCAGCGGCTCATCGATGCGGCTCAGGGTGCTGATGGCGCCGGCGCAGCAGACGGGGTTGCCGCCAAAGGTGGAGCCGTGATCGGAGTAGCCCAGCACATGCGCCGTTTTTTCACCCAGGAGAGTGGCCCCCAGGGGGAGACCGCCGCACAGCCCCTTGGCCGTGGAAACGATGTCCGGGGTGATCCCGTAGTGCATGTAGCCATAGAGCATGCCGCTGCGGCCGTTGCCCAGCTGCACCTCGTCGCAGATCAAAAGGATGTCCTGCTCCTGGCACAGCTTGGCCACACCCTGGACGAAATCCTGCTCCAGGGCGTTGACGCCGCCTTCGCCCTGAACAATTTCCATCATGACGGCGGCAGTCTGATGGGCGGCGACCTGGGCTTTCAGGTCCTCCAGGTCATTGGCTCGGGCATGGACGAAGCCGGGGGTCAGAGGCTGGAAATCCTTGTGGAACACCTCCTGCCCTGTGGCGGCCAGGGTGGTCAGGGTGCGTCCGTGGAAGGAGTTCCAGAGGGTGACGATGGTGGTATATTCCGGGCCTTTTTTCTGCGCCGCATACTTCCGGGCCGCCTTGATGGCGCATTCGTTGGCCTCCGCGCCGGAGTTGGAGAAGAACACCTTTTTCATGCCCGTCCGCTCGCAGAGCATTTTGGCCAACACGGCACAGGGCTCGGTGTAGTACAGGTTGGAGGTGTGCTGCACCTTGCCCAGCTGGGCGATGACCGCCTGCTGCCAGACCTCGTCGGCCACGCCAAAGGTATTGACGGCAATGCCGGAGCCCAAGTCGATGTATTGCTTCCCGGTTTCGTCCGTCACCAGGGAGCCCTTGCCGCTGACGATCTGCAGAGGAAACCGGTTATAAGTATTGGCCACATATTGCTGGTCCATGGTTTTGATATCCATTGTGCTGCCTCCTTAATTGGGGTCAAATTTGTTGGCCTTCACCATGGTGCCGGCGCCCTCGTCGGTGAGCACCTCCATGAGGATGGCGTGGGGCACGCGGCCGTCCAGAATGATGACCTTTTTCACCCCATAATGAATGGCGTCGATACAGCATTGCACCTTGGGAATCATGCCGCCGGAGATAACGCCCTGGTCGAACAGGTCCTGGGCGTCCTGCAGATCGATGCAGGGAATCAGGGATTCCGGATCCTTGGGGTCCATCATGATGCCGGTGATGTCGGTCATGGTGATCAGACGCTCGGCGCCCAGTGCGCCGGCGATATGCGCTGCAGCCGTATCGGCGTTGATGTTGTAGGTGTTGCCATCCATGTCGCAGCCCACGGTGGAGACCACGGGGATATAACCTTTTTCCAGCAGGTCCAGAATGGGCTGGACATTGACCTCAGTGACCTCGCCCACGAAGCCCAGGCGGGGATCACGCATCTTCGCCTGCAGCAGGTGGCCGTCGATGCCGCTGATCCCCATGGCTTTGGCACCCTTGCTTTCCAGAAGCTTCACCAAAGTCTTGTTGATCTTGCCGGCCAGAACCATCTGAACCACCTCGGCGGTTTCCCTGTCCGTAACCCGCAGGCCGTCCACAAAGACGGCCTCCTTGCCGATGCGGCGGAGAGTATCGGTGATTTCCGGGCCGCCGCCGTGAACCAGGACCACCTGGACGCCGATGAGGTGCAGCAGCGCCAGGTCCTCCA
>CAMBCW010000173.1 GCA_945864925.1 uncultured Clostridia bacterium | reverse complement strand
GTTTATGAGGATTCATCATTCCTTCCGGACGGCCGGATACCTGTACATCGCCGTGTTCAGATGTCTGCGTTTCACGCTTTCCTTTGTGTTGTTTCATGGGAATCTGATGGACGAGCGCCAGGACAACGCGAAGGGCTCCAGACTGCTGTACAGCGATTATCTCTGGCCGTAGTAGGCGTCTGGTCCGTGTTTGCGCAGGTAGTGCTTATTGAGCAGCGCCTGCTGCATAGGCCCCTGGGCAGGATTCAGCACCATGGCGTGCCAGTCCATAAAGGCCACTTCCTCCAGTACCACCGCGTTGTGTACCGCCTCCATGGGGTCCTTGCCCCAGGTGAAAGGACCGTGGCTGTAGACCAGCACCGCCGGTATGGTCATGGGATCGACGCCCTGGAACGTCTCAATGATGACGTTCCCCGTCTCCTTCTCATATTCGCCCTGGATTTCTTCTTCGGTCATGGGCCGGGTGCAGGGGATTTCTCCATAGAAGTAGTCCCCCTGGGTGGTACCCATGGCCGGGATCCCCCGCCCAGCCTGGGCGAAGGTCGTCGCCCAGCGGGAGTGGGTATGGACAATACCGCCCATGGCGGGGAAAGCCCGGTACAGAGACACATGGGTCGGCGTATCGGAAGAGGGCTTCCACGTTCCCTCCACCACCTTGCCGTCCAGATCCACAACCACCATGTCCGCCGCCGTCATACAGTCATAGCTGACGCCGGAGGGCTTGATCACCACCAGTCCGCTCTCCCGGTCCAGACCCGAGACATTCCCCCAAGTAAAGGTCACCAGATCGTGTTTCGGCAGCTGCAGATTCGCCTGCAGCACCTGTTCTTTCAGTTCTTCCAGCATATCGGATTCCTCCAGTCTCTCATCTCACGCCTCGATGACAACCGTCCCCTGCTCCATGCGCAGGCAGGCGCCATAGAAGGCCGTAACGGCACGGACAAAATATTCCACGTCCCGGCTGCCTGCTGTCTCGAAGCAGGAGTGCATCGCCAATTGGGCCATTCCGATATCCACGGTTGAGACGCCTACTTTGGTATTCGCAATATTGCCCAATGTGGATCCGCCGGCCTGGTCCGGGCGGTTGGAGTAGTGCTGGACCGGTACGCCGGCGCACCGGCACAGTTCGGCAAACACAGCGGCGGAAAGGCCATCCGTGGCGTAACGGGGGGAATGCTTGATGACCACACCGCCATTGAGCACCGGTGCCTCATTGGCATCGGCCAGTTCCGGATGGTTGGGATGCACACCGTGGCCGTTGTCGCAGGAGAGCATCATGCTCTGGGTCAGCAGCTGCCGGCAGTCCAGCCCCCTGGCCTGACAGATGGCCTGCAGGGTATCCGGCAGGAACATACTTTCTGCGCCCTGCCTGGTGCCGGAACCGATTTCTTCATTGTCAAATACCGCCAGCACCGGAATTTCTTCCGTCTCCCCGGCCATCAAAAAGCCCTGAGCGCAGGCAAAGACACAGGAAAGGTCGTCCAGCCTGGGGGCGGAGAGGAACTCTCCCTCCGGTCCCCAGACTGTGCCGGGCTGGTTATTGCAGACAAACAAATCCGTGGCCAGGATGTCCTCCGGCGCGCAGCCGGCCTTGGCTGCCAGCTCCCGACGGAAGGCCCCCTTGGCATCAGGGCCGCCGTAGAGGGGCTGCAGATCCCGGGCCGGGTCGTATTTTGCGCCGTTGTTGACATCCCGGTTCAGATGAATCGCCACATTGGGGATCAGCACCGCATCCTTTTCCAGGTCCACCAGACGGGTTTCCACACGATTGCCCTGCTTCACCAGCACCCGGCCGGCTACGCCCAGGGGCCGGTCCAGCCAACTGGCGTTGAGCATCCCGCCGTAACGCTCCACGGACAGCCGCGTATACGTTCCGGAGAGTTCCGCGTGGTCGCGGATGCGGAAACAGGGAGAATCCGAGTGGCTGCCGGTCAGCAGAAAGCCGCGGGGCTGTCCCGCCGGAATGCGGAACGCAATCAGGGAGGAGCCGCTGCGGACCGCATAATATTTGCCGCCGGCCTCCAGTTCCCAGCTTCCCTCCGGCAGGCAGACATAGCCGGCCTCCTCCAGCATCTGGGCCAGACTGGAAATCGCATGGAAGCAATCAGGACTTTTTTTAATATAGTGCAGCAGAGAATGTAGCATCATAACGCCCTCTTTTTTCTGTAATTTTACCCATACAGTATATCACAATTTTCCCAAATGTGATATACTACATTCAGAAAAGGAGGGAAACTATGGATCCTATTTATGTCACCGGACACCGCAATCCGGATACGGACTCCATCGTGGCCGCCATTGCTTATGCGGCGCTTCGCAACTCCGTGGGAGACAGGGAGTTTGTCGCTGCCCGTCTGGGCCACATCAGCGACGAAACCCATCGGATCCTGGAGCGTTTTGATTTCCAGCCCCCGGTGAAAATCATCACCATGCGGACCCAGGTCCGCGACCTGGACTATGATATGCCTCCGGCCCTGAATGCCGGTGTGACCATCTCCCGGGCCTGGGAGGCCCTGCAGGCCAACAAAAACATCCCCGGTATCCCCGTCACCGATGAGGACGGCCATCTCTACGGCATGGTCTCTCCGGCGGAGATTGCCGACTTTGATATGGAAGTCACTGCCAAGGCCAAGGTGGAGGAGATTCCAGTTTTTAACCTGCTGAGCGTTCTGGAAGGTCAGATTCTCAACGAAAACGGCAATCTGGTGGATACGGTTTCCGGCGAAGTGACCATCGCCCTGCCCCAGACCCGGGAAAGCCTGCTGTTCCAGGAGACGGACTCCATTGTCATCTGCGGCAATCAGCCGGAGATGGCCCGCCGTGCCATTGAAATGGGCGTCAGCTGCCTGATCGTATGCCAGGCGGAACTGCCGGAGGAACTGCGGAGAATTCCCACCCGCACCTGCATCATCTCCACCCCCTTTGATGCCGTGCGCACCGCCCGGTTTATCTACCATGCCACGCCCGTAGACCGCATCTGCCGCAAGGACGACCTGGAATGCTTCCATCTGGACGATTTCCTGGATGACGTGCGGGAGGTGGTCTCCAAGAGCCGCCACCGCAACTACCCCATCCTGGACGAAAACGAAAAAGTTGTGGGCACCCTGTCCCGCTTCCATCTGCTGCGTCCCCGGCGCAAGCGGGTGGTACTGGTGGATCACAACGAAGCTTCCCAATCCGTTCCCGGTCTGGGCCAGGCTGAAATTGTGGAAATTATCGACCACCACCGTCTGGCAGATATCCAAACGACCAACCCCATTTATGTCCGCAACGAAGTGGTGGGTTCCACCTCCACCATCATTGCAGGCATGTACCAGGAAAAGGGCCTGATGCCCTCCAGCAAGCTGGCGGGTTTGCTGGCTGCCGCCATTTTGTCCGACACGGTTATGTTCAAGTCCCCCACCTCCACGGACCGGGACCGCCGCATGGCCGAGCGCATGGCCCGCATTGCCGGCGTGCAGCTGGATGAGCTGGGACAGTTCATCTTCTCGGAAAACACCAACATGTCCAAGCCCGCCGAGGAGCTGATCCTCACGGACTTCAAGGAATTCCACATTGCCGAGCACACCCTGGGCGTCAGCCAGGTCACCTGCGTGGATTCGGAGAAGCTCATGACCCGCCGGGACGAGTTCCTGGCCGTCATGGACCGGCTGCGGACGGAACGGGGCTACAGCATGCTGATTCTCATGCTCACCGATGTGCTGGTGGAGGGCTCTCACCTGCTGTATCTGGGCGACGAAGATATCTTCCGTCAGGCCTTCAGCACAGAGCTGAAGGATCACGCCTGTTTCCTGCCCGGCGTGGTGTCCCGGAAAAAGCAGGTCATTCCCATGCTCACCGCCCTGTGGGGCTAAACCTTGGACGCATACGCCTATAACCGCCTGTCCGACCGGCTGCGGGAGCGGTTCGGCTGTAAAGTCTACAAGCTGGCCCTGGACGGCGGCATGACCTGTCCCAACCGGGACGGAACCCTGGGCCATCGCGGGTGCAGCTTCTGCGCCGGAGACGGCTCCGGCGCCTTCGCCCAGACGGGAGACACGGTCTGGGCGCAAATCGAAGCCGCCAAGGCCCGGGTGGCTGGGAAGATCAAAAGCGGCAAATACATCGCCTACTTTCAGAACTTCACCAACACCTATGCCCCGGTGGCCTATCTGGAACCCCTGTTCCGGTCTGCCATCTCTCATCCCGATGTGGCGGTGCTGTCCATCGCCACCCGGCCCGACTGCCTGCCGGCAGAAGTGCTGGAGCTGCTGGAAAGCCTGAATCGGGAAAAGCCCGTCTGGGTGGAGCTGGGGCTGCAGACCATTCATCCGGATACCGCCCGGGCCATCCGCCGGGGCTATGACCTGCCGGTCTACGACTGGGCCGTTCGGGCTCTTCACGCCCGGGGCATCGAGGTTGTCACCCATGTGATTCTGGGGCTGCCGGGAGAAAGCCGGACGCAGATGCTGGAGACCGTCCGCTACGCAGGCCAGCGCACCGATGGAATCAAGCTGCAGCTTCTGCACGTCCTGCGGAATACGGATCTGGCCGGAGACTATGCCGCGGGTAAATTCCGGACGCTGGATTTGGAGGAATACTGCGGGCTGGTGCTGGACTGCCTGCGGTTCCTGCCTCCGGAGGTGGTGATTCACCGCCTCACCGGAGACGGCGCCAAAAAGGACCTGATCGCACCCCTGTGGAGTGCCGACAAAAAGCGGGGCCTGAACACCCTGAACCGGAACATGAAAGAAGCCCATCTCCAGCAGGGAGAATGGGCCTGAATGAAAAATCCTGCCGCAAACTGCGGTTTCTTACAAACAAAGCAGCACCCAAAGCCCCCTGTTGTGGAGACTTTGGGTGCTGCACTGTATATGGCTCCCCTACAATAATGTCTGCTGAACAAACCGCGTCGCGATTTGTTCGTGCGGCAACTGCCGCACGATTCAATCAAAAGGGCTGTTTTTAGCCCTTTTGATTGAATTCAGACATTGTTGCAATGCGTATTTACGATGGAGGAGTATGGGATCTGTCTCTTATACACAT
>CAMBCW010000172.1 GCA_945864925.1 uncultured Clostridia bacterium | reverse complement strand
GATTCCTCTACGTCTCGTGGGCTCGGAGATGTGTATAAGAGACAGCCGTAATATCCGCTGTGCCTGGGCCAATGGCTGTGATCATGCCGCTGTCATCCACAGTGGCCACAGCCTCATTGCTGCTGGTAAAGCGGATCGGATCCTCACAGCCGCTGGGCCGGGCCACCGCCGTCAGGAAAATCCGGCCCCCTGCCTCATCCATGGTCACCGCGCTCTGGCTGATCGTCAGGCCCGTACAGGTGCCGGTGGATCCGGCAGGTTCCTGGGTTGCCGGAAGCTCCTGGGGCAGTTCCGGCGACTGCGGCTCCGGGTCCTCCTCCGGCACCTGCTCCTGCAGTGTCGGGATGGCATTCAGATCCAGATCCCCCCGCAGAAAGCCCATAATATGGACAAAATAGGCTGCGCCAATCAACACCGCTGCGCCCAACACGACGCAGATTAAAATCCAGATCCAGCGGGGCGTGCCGCTCTGCGGTGCTGCCGCCCGTCCGCTTGGTTTTCCCTTTCCGCCCCTGGGCGCCACCCGGGCGCCGCCGCCGGAGCTGGCCAGCCGCCGCTTTTGCCTGGCAGCCGTGACCGGCTGTTCGCTTTTCCCGCACAGGGGACACTGCTGCAGCTGGCCGTCATATTCCGTACCGCAAAATTCACAGGTTTTGCGTTCCATGATCCACGACCTCCAAAGGTTTGAAATTCATAGTATGAGACATCATACCACATTTTTCGACGGATTCCAATGGTTTTCTGCAGCGTCGAAAAATTACCTGAAAAAAACAGGGGTCTGACCCGGTTGTCATATTGCTTTTTTGCCCGAAATCGCCTAAAATAGGAACTGTATGAGTTGAAGGAGGCGAATCATTTGGCAGAAATCAAACTCAATACGGCACTTATGACCAATATGGAGGTGCAGGACTGTCTGAGCCGCAGAGGCGGCGTCACGGTCTATTCCGTCAGAAGCACCAAGTCCGACCAGCTCTATGTGCTCAAGCACATTTCCGTACCGGAAACTCAGAAACAGGTGGACGCTCTGATTCTCACAGGCGCCGCTGCCGATGAAGAGGCCGCGCAGGCCTATTACCAACAGGTGGTCACGGACTACCAGGCGGAGCTGGAACAGCTGGAGACCCTTTCCGGCAGTCCCAATCTGGACAGCTTTCACAGCTATCAGATCAAGCCCAAGGAGGAAGGCGGCGGCTATGACGTCTATCTTTTGTCGGAATACCGGACCACTCTGGAGCGCTATCTGACCGACACCCCCATGACCCAGTCCAGCGCCGTCAATCTGGCCATGGACCTGTGCAACGCCCTGACGGATCTGCGGGCTGCCGGCCTCATCCACCGGGATGTGAAGCCGTCCAACATCTATCTCAGCAGCCAGGGCCATTTCATGCTGGGTGACATGGGCATTGCAAAGGTTGACGAGCTGAAATACTGCTCCATGCCCGAGAGCATGCTCAGCCCCTATTCCGCCCCGGAACTGTTTGAGCTCATGGCCAATGTCAATGTGACTGTGGACCTGTATGCCGTGGGCCTGATTCTCTACCGAATCTACAACGGCAACCATGCGCCCTTCGAGGACGAAAAGACCTCCGCCAAAGCGGCAGACAAGCTGCGCATCACCGGCAAGGAGCTGCCGGCCCCCATGTTTGCCGATTATGAGATGGCGGAGATCATCCACAAGGCCTGCGCCTTCCAGCCGGCGGACCGCTATCAGTCCCCGGAAGAAATGAAGCAGGCGTTTGTGGATTACATGCTGCGCAACCAGGTGGGCGACACACCCATTACGCCGCCCATCGTGGCGGACGAGTCCCCTGTGGATGCGGAAGCCGCCCAGGAGGAAATCGAGCCGGTCCAGTTCACCGACACCGAAGCGCTGGACGAGGACTTCAAGCAGAGCTTCTCCCCCGACAGTGAGATGCTCAACGCCCTGATTGAATCCGTCCACCGGGACATTGAAAACGACTACACCAGTTCCGCTTCCTCTGAGGAGGAGAGCGACGCCCCTGCCGCCGGCAGTACAAAGCCCCGCAAACGCAAGCGCCTGACGGTCTGGCTCCCCACGGTACTGGCGGTCATCCTGGTTCTGGGACTGGCTGCCGCAGCTGTCTGGTTCTTCTTTATCCGCAAGGACACCCTGACCATCGACAGCATCGTCATCACCGACCGCACGGTGGACTCCATCACTGTGTCGTTGACCACAGAGGAATCTCCGGACCGTTTCGAAGTGATCTGCACCGACGCCTATGGCAACGTCTCCCGCCAGGCCTATGTGCCCGGCCAGCCCAACACCTTCACAGGACTGGCCTCCGGCGCCCAGTACAGCTTCTCCGTCCAGGGCTTCAAGGAAGAGCATGTGGCCGGCGCAGTACCCTACAACGCGTCCACCAAAACGACCACCAACATTGTCAGTCTCACTGTCAGCCGGGAAACCGTCAGCGCACTGGAACTGACCTTCATCCCTGACGGCGTGGAACCGGAGGAGTGGGCCGTCTCCTATGGCCCTGTGGGGCAGGAGCCTGCCACCAAGGTCTTTACAGGCCACACGGTGGTGCTCACCGGACTGGAACCGGATACCACCTATGAAATCGCCCTGCAGAATCCCAGCGACATCCAGCTGACCGGTGTCACCACCGCCGCAGGCCACACCCTGGCCTCTGTGGAAATGGGACAGGTCTTTTTGGAACTGAACAAATCCACCGCTGTGATCACCTGGACCTTCGAGGGAGAGGCTCCCGCCAGCTGGAATGTCACCACCACCGGCTCCGAGGGCTACACCGACAACCAGACTGTCCTGGACAGCACCGTAACCCTGGAAAACCTCCGGGCCGGAGAGACCTACACCCTGGTCATCACCTGCGACAACATGCTCAACGGCGCTACCACCGACTTCACCCCCGACGCCCTTTCCATTACGGAAATCACGGCGGAGCCCAATGAGAATGGCGGTCTGGATATCTCCTGGTCCTGCGAGGCCGAAGCTGTGGACACCGACTGGCTGGTGATCTACACCCTGGAGGGCGGCAGCGGCATGAGCAGCGTGGCGCAGACCTCCGAACCATCCGTCACCCTGGAAGGCCTGATCCCCGGAGCCACCTATACCATTGAAATTCAGGAGGCCGAGGGCGAGCAGGTGGGCGGCGAAACCACCACCCAGGTCACCCTGCCGGCAGCGGAGAGCTTCACCGGCTACGGCTTCACCAAGGGCTATGTGGTCATATGGCTGCGCCCCACGCAGGAGGATTGGACCGTCAACAATCTGCAGTATGTCCGCACCACGTTCAAGACCAGCGAGCAGATCGCTTTTGCCTGTGAATCTGTCTCCGGTCTGGAGGACAGCGATGAAACCGTCACCACTCTGCTGGTGATTCGGGATGAAAACGGCAACGTGGTGGATTACTACAGCGGCGAAGAGGTCTGGAACAATATGTGGACCCGGGACACCTATGTGGGCGAGCTTCTGCGTACCCCCCAGACGCCCGGTCAGTACGCTCTGGAAATCTACTTCAACGGCCAGCGGGTCAAGACCGACAAGGAAATCAGCTTCACTGTGACGCAATAACCAAGAAGGACCGGGGCAGGCTGTCCGCCTGACCCGGTCCCTTTTTGCACTGAAAAAAGCAGCAACAGCAGGTTGCTTGGCTTCTCACCGCAACAATGGTATACTATTTGCGAGGTGATGATTGGTATGAACACCAAAGATATTCTCCTGGAGCTCCGAACCAAAAACGGATTGTCTCAGGATGTGCTTGCAGAAAAAATCCATGTGACCCGGCAGGCGGTATCCCGCTGGGAAACCGGTGAAACCGTTCCAAACACGGAAACGCTGAAGCTGCTGTCGAAGCTGTTCGATGTTTCCATCAATACGCTTCTGGGCTCTCCCCGGAAGCTGATCTGTCAATGCTGCGGCATGCCCCTGGAGGATTCTACCACCAGCAAGGAGCCTGACGGTACTTTCAACGAAGCATACTGCAAGTGGTGCTATGCGGACGGGAAGTTTGTTTACACCAATCTTGCGCAATTGACGGATTTCCTGGTTGCGCATATGTCCAACGAAAACTGGCCTCCGGAGCAGGTACGGGCTTATTTGGAGGCGCAGCTGCCGACATTGGACCATTGGCGGCAGCCGAAGTAGTACATCTCACTTTGCAGCGCCCGCCCGATCAGGGCAGAGTGTCGATCCAGCATTTATTTTGAGCTCTCGCTCCAGAACATCGGCATATCTCTGTATATCCTCGCCTATGGTTTCCGCATCGTCAAAAACGGAGGCGTCCTGCCTGTATCGGTCCGGCTCTTTTCTGATTTCCAGTGCTTTGGCCAGCACCGCTTCGCACGGGCAGAGCTTTTCCTTCAGCGCCCATTCCCCGGCAGCTGTTTTCGCGATGATCTTTCCGGTTCGCAAGGTATAGAGACATCTCGAAATGTCCAAAAGCCATCCATAGGTGTAAAAGCTTCGTCCCGACGTCCCGGCATATTTGCGAATGGTCTCATAGTGCCGCTGCACACCGGCTTTCAACGCGTCAAAGCTTGGATGGGAAAAGCAGTTTCGGATATCTTTTCCATAAAGCAACACACCGCTGTCCAATAATTCGCACAGACTGAAAACGTCCAGGGCATATTGCGTCGTAATTCGCTCGCCGCTCGTTCCCCAGTATACTACTCGATCCGCTTTGTTGGCGAGACATGCGCTCCTTGTCAGCATACCGCCTTCAAACAGGCGGTAATACCGGTTTTCCGGATGCTCTTCCAGCAGGGTCTGGCGGAGGTTGACCAGCTGCCGGGCCTGGATTTCAGAGATTTCCCGCTCGGTCAACACAAGAAGATCGATATCACTCCAGCCGAATTTGAAATCATCCAGGACGACAGAACCGTATAAATAAACGGACGGCGAACACGATTCCAGGATTTCGACGATGCGGCGTGTCATGGTTTCAATGGCCGCTTTTAGCTGATCCATGACGCATCATTCCTCCGATCTTAAAAAAAGCCCACCGTAATTCCTTCAAAATTACGGTGGGTTGCTTGGCGGATTGGGAGGGATTTGAACCCTCGC
>CAMBCW010000171.1 GCA_945864925.1 uncultured Clostridia bacterium | reverse complement strand
AGGCTTTCGGTGCAGCCTGTGTTTGTGCGAAATTGCTGTTTTGCAGCAACCCCCAATCAACTTCGCTGACAGCCCCCTGTGGAGGGGGCACGAGGGGGTGCTCTGCAAATCCCAATTTATCTGCACTTTTTCAATGGTATGAGCATGATAGGACATAAAGCAAGGCCGGGGGAATGCGAGAAAGCATTCCCCCGGCCTTGCCATATTTCGTTTAAAATCCGTTGACAATCAGCCGCTTGCTGATGACCACGGCGGCCAGCTTTGTTTTGGAGCTGAAGCCTGTTTTGGACAGCATGCTGCTGATATGGGCCTTGACCGTATCCACAGTCACGCCCAGGGTGTCCGCCATCTGCCGGTAGGTCATGCCCTCCACCAGCAGCCGCAGAACCCGCAGCTCCGCTTCCGAGAACTCATAGCTGGTGGCGTTGCCAAGCCGCACCTCCGGCGTTTTATCGGGGTAGACGGATTCGCCGTTCATGGTGCGCTCCACCACGCTCATCAGCTCGTCCCGGCTTACATCCTTGAACCAGATGCTGTCCGCGCCCACCTCCCGGGCGCGGGTCAGATAGCCGCAGTCCAGCATGGAGGTGACGATGATGACCTTTGTGGCGGGAAACCGTGACTTGATCTTGCGGGTGGCCTCAAAGCCGCTCTCGTCGTTTTCCGTGCAGACGTCCATCAGCACCAGGTCCACCGACTGCCGGGCACAGCACAGTTCCGCCAGTCCTGCGTTGGCAATGGAATCCACCAGGCGGAATTGCCCGCTCTGCCGGATGTAGCTTTCCATGCTTTCTCTGGTCATACGCTGGTCTTCCACGATCAGCACATGTTTCATGGCGTTTCCTCCTCGATGATGGGGACCGATACGGTCAGCTCGAAATTCGGCGCAAAACAAACCACCATATCGCCGCCTGCCTTTTCCACCCGGGCGCGCAGAGCGGACAATCCGCCGCCCTCCGATACAGGCTCCTCCGGCGGCGTTCCGTTGTTGGTGATCCGCGCTCTGGCAATCCCCTGAATCTGGGTGACGCGGACGTACAGCTCCGTGGCGCCCGCGTGGCGTACGGCATTGGTGGCGCACTCCCGCATGGCCGTAATCAGCAGATAGGCAGACGCGGCGTGCTGCGGGAGTGTTCCGTCCAGATGAATTGTGATCCCGATTCCCGCGGCGGCTTCCACAAGCTGCGTCAGCGCATCCTTGTCCTTTGGGCGCTCGCTGCTTCGCTTGAGCAAATGGATGGCGTTCTTCCAGGTGCACAGATCCAGCTCCTCCGTTGGGCGCCCCTGCTGCAAAAGCCGCCGCGTGGCGATGACGCTTCTGCCAATGTCGTCGTGGACCCGCATTTTCATGCTGAGAATTTCTTCCTCCCGGGTGACAGCAGCCACATTGGCGGAAAGACGCCGCAGCCGTTTTCCCCGTTTTTGAAGCTCTATATTGTTCCGCTCCAGCTCCTTCTGCTTTTTATAGAGTACCGTGACATTGGAGGCCACAACCTGGATATAGGGCGCTCCATCCTCCGCGGTGACCGCTTCTTCCACAAAGCGCCAGACGCTGCCGTCCTCCAGAAGAAAGAGATTCTGTTCCCGTGTCCCATGTTTCGGCTCGCCGTTTATCAGCGCCCGCAGCTCGTAGAGACTTTGCAGGTCCCGGCCGGTGAGTTCATAGACCAGGCGGTGCATCTGCCGGTTGCAGAGGGTCGCCACGCCCTGATGATTAAAAAAGCATACGCCGCTGGGGAGATTGTCAAAGGCCTCCTTGGACATCCGCTTCAAGCGGATTGCCTGCCAAAGATGGGGCTTCATTCCGGCTCACCTCCTGCATCAAAAGCCATGGAAAGCTGCCACTCGCCGTCCTCATCCCGCAGGACCGAAACAGAATCAGAGGCGAGCGGAGCCAGATCGGCAGTGGAATCGGTATTGACCGTGATGCGAAGCGCGCCCTCTGCCGGGCCGATCCAAACCGTGACGGTGGTCATACTGTCCAGAGAACGCTCTACAATTTCTTCAAAGAAATCGTACATGGACATGAGTTGTCCGGCTTCTACCGGCCCGTTCCGTTCGGCCAGAAGGCCGCAGGTAACGCCGCAGAGCTCCAGATTGTCCAGGGATTCTCCAAAGGTCAGGGTCAACTCTTTTCCCTGAAGCATTGGCGATTTATCTGCCAGGAAGATCAGATTGCTGCGCCGCTTGAGATAGGCGCCGATGACGGCCATTTTCCCCAGGAGCTTTTTCCGCTCCGTTTCACTTTGCGCCGCTTCAAATTCATCGGTCAGCGCAGCAAGCAGCGTGATCCGCGGCGCAGTTTCCTGCTGGATGATATTGTAAAGCCGGTCCTGCTCCGCGATGTGGGCCTCTCTGGCCTTGAGGGTGTATTCCGCCCGGAGCAGCGCGTTGCTGTCCTCCAGGGAATCCTTCACGTCCTGCAGCTCCTCCAGCACTTCCAGAAGCTCCGACACATCCTCCGTCCACAGCACATGGCCGCCGCGCACCTGGGCGCCGGAGAGGCGAAGGCCGCTGTCCAGCCGGACAGGTCCGCCTTCCGTCTGCCGCATGGTGTCAACCGGAATCGGCTCTGCTGAGCGCGACGCCAGAAGCACCTGATAGTCCGGATCGGTCAGCTGGACACGCAGCGTACAGCATTGCAGCAGATCATTATAGTGGGTGTTGGACTGAATCAGGCCGCATTGGATACAGCTTTCCAGCACGGCGGTAATCAGCAGGCAGAACACAACGGTCATATCTCCCGCAATCACTCTCAGCCACGCCAACCGGAACACACCGAGCACACGTAAAATATACAGCACTCCATACAGCAAAGCGAATGCGGTAGGAACGAAAGGCAGCATCAAAACCTTGCGGCTGTGCGGAACGCGGCATTTGATCAGCATGGTAACAAGCGCTGTCAAGGTACAAAGGATGATCCATCCGACTGCCAGAAAATATCCGATGGCATAGTGGTAATCGTCCATCCATACGATCGCATCCGTGGGAAAAACGAATACGAGCTGATGCAGGTCGTTGGTCAGCACCAGCAGCAACAAGGCGGCGGTGGGAATGTTAAGAAGCACCGTCCAATTCGGCAGGCGGAAGTCCTCCGGCTTTCCCAACGACAGGGCGACGAACAGTGCCAGAACCGGGATGAACAGCATGGGCAGATAGTACAGATACCAAAGATAACGCAGCGTTCCCGACTCTTCCGCAAATAAATAACGAATGGTCCTGACTGTGATCCAAAATACCATCAGCGCAGAAATCGCAGTGAGATAACGGCGCACCTGCGGCTGGATGATCCGGCTGCGGATAGAAATCCCCCATGCCGTAAACAGTCCGATGTAGATGACCGAGCGAAGGAACGAGCTGGCCCAATCAATGGGGTCCTCCACCCGAAAACCGATCTGCCGCAGCACGATTGCCGTCATGACAGCGAGGGCAGCATAAAGAAAGCCGCTGTGTTTTTTCAAGCCCGATATTTGCATGGCGGTTCACCTCGCTTATGGCAACAGATCCAGGTTGTTTGCAGAATGTTTGCTATGCAAAAGCATAGCAAACAGCAAGATGCGTCATTTTCCCGCCCCTTCGGGGCAACCGAACATGATGCGCAAAAACTTCATGCGCTCTGGCTTTTGCCCATGATCGTGGTGCGCAATACTGCGCATGAAGTTTTATGGCATTTTCCCCGTTCTGCCGGGCTGCGGCAGCGGCTGCCGCTTTCTGTTTTGGATGATGATACATGATAAATTGTATCCGAAGATCCGCCGTTTTTCAAGGATCGAGCACAGGCTGTGCGCGAACTTTTGGTTTTGGCAGACAAGCCGGTATCACATTATGCGACTTGTGAGGTTGAGACCCCGCTGTTTCTTCCTGGCGGCGAGATCCAGTCTGGCTCGGTTTATGACGATCGGCTTGAATAAGCCAGTCGCAAATTCTTTGCAAGTGTATGTTCTTCCGTGTCATTGCGCGCCAGTCCAGACTAGCGCGGCAATCCGTTTCCCCTCGCACAGACCCATTTTTGGGGATACGGATTGCTGCGTTGCTTCGCCCCTCGCAATGACAGCAGGGAACAGAACCCTGTCATAAAAGTCCACATGCTTGCGAAAGCTGATGACCATAAATCGATTTAGACAATGTACCGGAGTTACTGTTACTGCATAAGTTGTCTGGAAAACAATCCCAAAACCGTTCTCCGAAACGACGGTAGAGGGCTTGCACAGCTGTCTGTGCGGCATCCTCTCCGACGCCATGGAGGGCGGATTTATGGATCGCAACCCGGCTTGGCGGGCGTAGCGGTATGCGGGCAGGAAGCAGAAGAATTTTCACTTGATGGGGCTGTCTAACATGTGAAATGCAGGAATCTATACCCCCAATACTGGAGTCCAGTATTGGGGGTACAGATCATTTTATTGCGTCAGTCTCTTTTGTTATGGTTCAGAGGATTCGACAACTTCGGACGTTGGTTCCGGGGGCTTCTCCCGGCGGGTCAGCCATAGGCCCGCACCAATCAGGGCAAAGCTGGCCCGGAACAGTCCGGGGTAGGTGTAGGACCAGCTCCAAATGCGGCGAATACCGGGCGGGAAGTGGAAGCTGCTGCTGACGCTCCCGGCGCAGAGTACCGACAAACTGCACCGAACGGTCCAGATCAGAAACGGAACCGCCATCGCCCCATAGATCAGCAAGAGCCCGATCAGCCCCCAACGGACCCGTTTGCTGCGCCTCCACTTGGGCCCCTTCGCGCCCAGGAAACTCCCCGCCAGTTCCAGCACCGTCCATCCTGTCAGGAACATCAGCAGCGGCCATCCAATGTAGTACAGCCAATAGCTGGGCAGGGCTATGAACGTCTCTCTTAAATACTCTTTCGCCCAGGGAAGCAGAACTGCCATAGCAACCGCCAGCGCCGCCGTCACAGCTGTAAGGATCATGGCTCTGTGCTTTTCCCGCTTCCGGTCAGAAGGCACCGGCGGGCCGTAGATCAGGCAGTTCACATCCGTCTCAAACACCTGGGCGATATGCAGCAGCATATCAATGTCCGGGTTGGATTTGCCGGTATCACATAGTTAAAGATATTGGTGTCATTTAATCAATTTTGCCGATAAAG
>CAMBCW010000170.1 GCA_945864925.1 uncultured Clostridia bacterium | reverse complement strand
ACACACTGCATATCGTCGGCAGCGTCAGATGTGTATAAGAGACAGGGCAAGCATCTCGTCGGTAATGCCGGTCAACTCCGTGATCTTCTGGGTCAGCGGCCGCCGGGGATTGACAAAGGACTGGAACCGGTCCAGGATCTCGCCATCCCGATAGATGACGGCGCCGATTTCCGTGATCACGTCGTTCTGGGCGCTGAGGCCCGTGGTCTCCAGGTCAAAGGCCACAAACTCTCCGGAAAGGGGCATCTCCCGCTGTCCGTGGACCACAATCCGGTCGTCCACATCATTGACGAAGTAGGCTTCGCAGCCATAGAGGATCTTGATGGGCTGATCCGTACCGGCCACCTTGTTCTTGGACGCCTTCAAGGCGTCGGGGAAGGACTGCACCACGCCGTGATCTGTAATTGCGATGGCCCGGTGACCCCAGGCGGCGGCCTGGGCCACCACTTTGCCGGTTTCCGTCAGGGCGTCCATGCTGGACATATTGGTGTGCAGGTGGAGCTCCACCCGTTTTTCCGCAGCCGTATCCTGCCGCACGGGCTTCTTGCCCACCATGATGGCCTGGGGCTGCATGACCATCTCGTTGTCATAGCGGTCAAAGGTCATCTTTCCCTGAACCCGCAGCCAGCCGCCGGGCTTGGACACCCGCTCCAGAATGGGCCCCGCCTTGTCCGCCTCCAGGAACTGGTTGATGCGGACAGAACTGGTACGGTCCGTCATATCAAAGGAGATCACCCAGGCATTGCGCTTTTTCAGCTCCCGATGGTTGACCGCAAAGACCTCTCCCTCCACGATGACCTTGAACATGTCCAGATTCAGCTCGGACATGGGCGTGGCCGGGCCGGAGAAGGGCCTGCCGTAGATCAGATCGCCGGCCGGCGTCTCCGGCTTCTTCGCAGCCGCTGTTTTGCCGGGGCCGTCGGAGAAGTTGGGTGCCGGAACAGCCTTCATGGCCTCCTCCCGGATACGGGCCGTTTCGGCGAAGAGGGCCTCCCCCTCCACGCTGTGGGATGCCACAACGATTTCCGGAGAGACGCCGAAGGTGTCCTGCAGATGCTCCCGCAGTCGGGGCAGCCACGGCTCCAGCTGTTCTCTGCCATTGGCAGCCAGGTGGACGGTCACTTTCTCCGTTCCCAGTTCCCAGCGGCTGCCGGCTAAAATCAGTCGGGCAGACGGCTGGGCGGTGGTCAGAACATCCACCAGATCCCGCGGCTCCGCCTGGGGCAGCGTCTCCGGTGGGAACGTCATATGCAGCTCCAGCCGTTCCAGGCCGTAGCGGTGGGCCACCGCCTGCCGGGCCTCCCGCAGTTTCTTACCCGGCACATAGCGCGGGCTGTGGAGCTCCACCGACACCCGCCGCTCCGCCGGGTCAATCTGCGCATGACGAATCACCGCCTCCGACCAGAGCTCCGGCTCCTGGGGGCGGTAATCCGAAAACATTTCCAAAAATAATACGGGCTTCATATCAAAGTCTCTCTATGTAAGCCAGCAGAGCCGGCAGCAATTGATCGTAAGGCAGCTTTTCCTTCAGTTCTCCCCTGACAAAGAGTACGCCGCAGCCGTCGCCGCCGGCAATTCCCACATCAGCCTCCCGGGCCTCCCCGGGGCCGTTGACCACACAGCCCATGACTGCCACGGTCAGGGGCTTTTTGCAGTCAGCCAAGGCCTGCTCCACCTGGTTGGCCAGACCGATGAGGTCAATGCGGGTGCGGCCGCAGGTGGGACAGGCCACAATATTGACCCCCTCCTGCCGAAGGCCCGCCGCTTTGAGAATGGCCTTGGCCGCATGGACCTCCTTCACCGGATCCGCCGTCAGGGAAACCCGCACCGTATCGCCGATGCCGAGGCACAGAAGGCCGCCGATGCCCATGGCAGATTTGATGGTGCCCATATACTCCGTGCCGGTCTCTGTCACGCCCACGTGGAGCGGATAGTCAGACATCCCGGAAAACCGGCGGTAGGCCTCCATCATCAGGGGCACATTGCTGGATTTCATGGACACACAGATGTCATAAAAACCGAACTTTTCCAGCAGGGCGATGTGGGAGAAGGCGCTGTCCACCAGAGCTTGGGCCGTCACACGGCCGTCCCTCTGCAGCAGCTTTTTGTCCAGGCTGCCGCCGTTGACGCCGATGCGGATGGGGATATGGTGGGCCTTGCAGCAGTCCACCACGGCCCGTACCCGGTCCTCCCCGCCGATATTGCCGGGGTTGATGCGGATCTTGGCCGCACCGCCCTCGGCGGCGGCAATGGCCAGGCGGTAGTCAAAATGGATATCCGCCACCAGGGGCAGAGGCGACCGGGCGGCAATCTGCGCAAAGCCCCGGGCTGCCACCTGATCCGGCACCGCCAGCCGGGCAATCTGACAGCCCGCAGCCGCCAGGGCCTGCAGCTGAGCCAGGGAGCCTTCCACATCGGTGGTCTTGGTATTGAGCATGGATTGAATGGAGACAGGCGCGCCGCCGCCAATGGGCACACCGCCCACCATAATTTGCTTTGTCATTGGTTTTCCTCTCTCTATCCGGCAAACAGGCTCCACACGTCCTTCACCGTCACCAGTGCCAGGATGGCCAGCAGCAGAATCATGCCGGCCGCGTGAATGTAGCCCTCGTATTTGGGATTGATTTTTCGCCGCAGGAGCTTTTCCAGCACCCAGGTAACTGCCAGCAGGAACACCCGGCCTCCGTCCAAAGCCGGAATGGGCAGCAGATTCATCACCGCCAGGTTCACGGCAATAAACGCCGCCAGATAGGCAATATTCAGCGCCGCAATGGCCGCTGTCTCCGAGCTTTCTCCTGTTTCGGCAATGACAGACACAATGCCCACCGGGCCGGACACATCCTTGACGCTGACCATGCCCCGTACCAGGTCGGACAGGCTCATCCACACCATCCGGACAAAGTCCAGGGACGAATACCAGGCGTTTTTCAACACTGTCCCCACGGTCTTATCCTCATAGCCGAAGTACAGGCCATAGCGATAGACCGTCTGGCCGTCCTCCTCGTAGGCCCGCTTTTCCATGGGGAAGTCCTCCAGCTCCACCAGCCTGCCGTCCCGGCGCACGGTCAGGTCGTACACCCCGGTGGAATTGCGGCTCAGGAACATGCTCACATCGCTGTACAGGTAGATGCGGTGTCCGTCGATTTTATACAGCTCATCGCCTACCTGCAGGCCCTGCTCCGACTGCAGCGGGCAATCGGGATAGAAATCCACGATTTTCGCCGTGGAAAAGCCAGCCACGGTGGAATACATGATCACCAGCACCAGAAGCCCCGTAAGAAAATTCATGGCTGCACCGGCCACCAGGATCAGTATCCGTTTCCACGCCTTGGCTGAAGTAAAGGCCCGGGGATCCGTGCTCTCCTCATCCTCTCCCTCCATGGCGCAGAAGCCGCCAATGGGGATGCAGCGCAGGGAATACGTCGTCTCTCCCACGGTCTTTTTCCACAGCACAGGACCCATGAAGATGGAAAACTCATTGACCCGGACACCGCAGAGCTTTGCCGTCAGAAAATGTCCCAGCTCGTGGGTCATGATCAGAACGCCGAAAATGAGGATTGCCAGCAGAATATACAACATCAATCACCTTTCAGTTTTGAAAAATAGGTTCTGGCCGCTTGTCTGGCCTGTTGATCGGCCCGGAGAATCTCTTCCAGTCCCGGCTTGGAAACCTGCTCCACGCTGTCCAGGGCGCAGCGGATGGAATCGGAAATGTCATAGAAGCCGATCTCATCCCGGAGATAGGCCGCCACGGCTTCTTCGTTGGCGCCGTTGAGCACAGAGCAGGCTGTGCCGCCTGCGCGGGCTGCCTCCATAGCCAGACCCAGACAGGGAAAGATGTCATAGTCCGGCTGGGCAAAGGTCAGGGGGCCGCAGGTCAGCAGGTCCAGATCCGGCGCCGGGCTGGGCAGCCGGTCGGGATAGGTCAGGGCCAGCTGGATGGGAATGCGCATATCCGGCGCGCCCAGTTGGGCCAGCACCGCGCCGTCACAGTATTCCACCAGAGAATGGACAATGCTCTGGCGATGGATCACCACGGCAATTTTCTCCGGCGGCATATGGTACAGCCGCATGGCCTCGATGAACTCCAGGCCCTTATTCAGCAAAGTGGCGCAGTCGATGGTAATTTTCGGCCCCATTTTCCAGTTGGGATGCCGCAGGGCTTCGTCCTTTTTTGCTGTCTGCAGCTGCTGCCGGTTTTTTCCGTAGAACGCGCCGCCGGAGGCTGTGAGGATCAGCCGACGTACCTGGGACCGGTCGCGGCAGCCCATGAGGCATTGGAAAATGGCGGAATGTTCGGAATCCACAGGGATGATTTCCGCACCGTGAGCTGCTGCTTCCGCCATGACCAGCTCACCAGCACAGACCAGAGTTTCCTTGTTGGCCAGGCCAATGCGCTTGCCTGCCCGGCAGGCGGCCAGGGTAGGTTCCAGACCCACCATGCCCACCACGGCGGTGATCACCGTGTCGGTCTCTTCCAGAGCCGCGGCTTTCAGCAGCCCTTCCCTGCCCCAGAGGATCTCCATGTCCTGGCCGGGCAGATTTTCCCGCAGCCGCCCTGCCAGCGCTTCGCTGCCCACAACGGCCAGCCGCGGACGGTATTTCTGACACTGCTGCGTCAGACGCTCCACATCGGAGCCGCAGGTCAGGGCCGCCACACGGACGCCCAACTGATCGACCACATCCAGGGTCTGCCGGCCGATGGAACCGGTGGAGCCGAGGATGGATACGGTTTTTGTCATAGTTTCACATCCTGAGCATGGGGATCAGCAGAATCAGGGCCTCCGCCAGGGGGGCCACCAGAGTCATGCTGTCAAAGCGGTCCAGAATCCCGCCGTGGCCGGGGAGCAGATGGCCATAGTCCTTGATGCCTGCCTGCCGTTTGATGACGGAAAAGGTCAGGTCGCCCAGAACACAGGTGACAGAGCCCAGCAGTCCGTAGACCACAGCGAAACCAACCTGCACCGTGAAGCCAAAGGCCAGGTCCAGCACCAAGGCATAGAGCAGCATCAGTACCACAGCGCCCAGCACGCCGCCGGCAACACCCTCCCAGCTCTTTTTGGGGCTGACAATGGGGGCCATCTTATGGCGGCCAAAGGCCCGGCCCACAAAGTAGGCCGCACTGTCCGTCCCAAAGGACAGAATCAGAGGCACCAGTATGTA
>CAMBCW010000169.1 GCA_945864925.1 uncultured Clostridia bacterium | reverse complement strand
ACCGAGATCTACACTGCATATCGTCGGCAGCGTCAGATGTGTATAAGAGACAGACCCTGGGCGACCTGCCTGCCTGCGTGGGCGTACTGAAAAGCCTGATCACCAACCAGGAGGACCTGGGACAGGCCCTGAACGCCGGCCTGGCTACCGCTGTGGGCGCGGAAATCCTGGAGGGCCTGAAATACGTGGAGGGCGGCGATCCCTACGCCAATGACTCCGGGATCGGCTTCGTGCCGGATCCCATCATCCGTTCCCTGGGTGTGCCTCTGGTCACCGGCGATATCCCCGGCGTGGCCGTGGTCCTGGGCAAGGCCGAGAATCCTGCCGACGTGGCCAAGGTGGTCAAGGACTATCAGTCCAAGGGCATCCTGACCTTCCTGGTGGGCGACGTCATTGAGCAGTGCGCCGAGGGCGGCGTCAAGATGGGCCTGGAGCTCCGTGTGGTGCCCCTGGGCCATGATGTGACCTCCGTGATCCATGTGGTCACCGTGGCCATCCGTGCAGCCCTGATTTTCGGCAACGTGCAGCCCGGCGATCTGGGTGGCCTGCTGGACTATACCAAGAACCGCGTTCCCGCTTTCGTCAACACCTTCGGCGCCATCGACGCTGTGGTGGTCTCTGCCGGTGCCGGCGCCATCGCCCTGGGCTTCCCCGTGGTGGTGGACATCGACCTGGGCGAGAACCAGGTGCCCGGCGCCCTGGAGTCCGTCTGCGACCATGCCGACACCGTCAAGAAGTCCCTGGAGCTGCGGGGCATCAAGATCAAGTCCAAGGAGCTGCCGATCCCCGTGGCCTTCGCCGCCGCCTTCGAGGGCGAGATCATCCGCAAGGCCGATGTGAAGGCCGAGTTCTGGTCCGGCAAGAATCCCACCGCTGAGTTGGTGCTCATGAAGGACATGAGCGAGGTGGAGGACCACAAGCTGACCATCGTCGGCCCCGATATCGACAGCGGCGACCGGGACTTTGCCCTGGCTACTTATGTGGAGGTCGCCGGCAAGAAGATGCAGGCCGACTTCGAATCCGTCATCGAGCGGAAGATTCACGCCTGGTTCAACTACATGGAGGGCGTCATGCACACCGGCCAGCGGAATCAGATCCGCATCCGCGTGTCCAATGCTGCCTTTGACAACGGCCTGCGGCTGAAGCATTTCGCTGAGGTCCTGTATCATATGATCATGGACGAATTTGACGCTGTCGTGGACAAGTGCCAGGTGACCCTGATCACCGACAAGGCCCAGGTTCAGACCTTCCTCAACGACGTCGCCATGCCGCGTTACAACGCCCGCGACGACCGTCTGGCCTCCATGACTGACGAGGCCGTGGACCGCTTCTACACCTGCATCCTGTGCCAGAGCTTTGCTCCCGCCCACTGCTGTGTGGTCACCCCCGAGCGTCTGGGCCTGTGCGGCGCAGTCTCCTGGCTGGACGCCAAGGCTACCAACGAGTTGAACCCCAACGGCCCCTGCCAGCCCATCCTGAAGGAAGGCTGCATCGACGAGCGCACCGGCCGCTATGAGACCGTCAACAAGATGGTGGAGGAAGCCACCCATGGCGCCGTGCAGTCCGTGACTCTGTACTCCATCCTGGAGGATCCCATGACCTCCTGCGGCTGCTTCGAGTGCATCTGCGGCATCGAGCCCATGAGTAACGGCTTCATCGTGGTGAACCGGGAATACAAGGGCATGACCCCCGCCGGTATGACCTTCGGCGAGCTGGCCTCCTGCACCGGCGGCGGCGTCCAGACCCCCGGTTATATGGGCCATGGCCGTCACTTCATCTCCTCCAAGAAGTTCATCCACGCCGAGGGCGGCATCGAGCGCATTGTCTGGATGCCCAAGGAACTGAAGGACGACGTGGCGGAGAAGCTCAACGCCACGGCCAAGGAGCTCTACGGCATCGACAACTTCACCGACATGGTGGCCGATGAGACCATCTGCACGGAAGTGGACGACCTGATGAACTTCCTCACCGAGAAGAACCATCCGGTTCTGGCCATGGAGCCTCTGATGTAACGTAAGGTTTTTGTTCAAACAGCCTCGTGCCCCCTTCTCAGGGGGCCGGCTGCCTAAAGGGCAGACTGGGGGTTGCAGCAGGCTTGCAGTCGTATCGTTTGATCGGTCAACTTGCAGGTCGATACAGCCCCCAGCTTTGCTGTGCCCGGCAGCCCCTGGAGGGGGCGCGAGGGTCATGACACGCACATACACAGCGGGGAACCTGGGGGGAAGCGTGAACTGCTGGGAGCGGACGAACGCCGTTGGGGAAAGCGGCGCTGGTCCGGATTCAACAATCCATAGAAAGGGAATACCGCCATGTATCAAGTTACCTTTACCTTTGAAAATCAGGATCCCGTCGTGGTCACAGCGGCACCGGACGCCAGCTTGCTGGAAGTGGCCCGGAATGCCAATGTGGCCATTGATGCGCCCTGCTCCGGCAACGGCTCCTGCGGCAAGTGCCGCGTGAAGCTGATCGCGGGCGAATTGGACAGCCCCCGGACCGGCCATATCTCCGAGGAGGAATACGCCGACGGCTGGCGGCTCAGCTGCGGCAGCAAGATTCTCTCCGATGTGACGGTGCTGGTGCCGGACATCGCCTCGGCCTACCAGAGCCGCATGAAAACGGCGGATTTGTCCTCCGGTGAGGAAATTGCCACCTTTGAGCGGCTGCAGCAGGCCATCCAGGACGCCGGCGTGGCGTTCCGCAACGACTTTGTAACGCAAACTGTGACCATGGACGCGCCGACCCTGGACGACACCATGCCGGATAACGAGCGCCTGACCTGGGCTATCCAGGCCCAGATGGGCGTGGAGACCGTGGAACTGCCCTATTTCGTCATGAAAAAGCTGGCGGCGGTCCTGCGGGCGGCAGATTTTTCTGTTCAGGTGGTGGGCGAGAGGAAGGGCGACCACCTGAAGGTCTACGATGTGACGGCGGAGGACGCGCCGGTCTGCGCCATGGCCGTGGATATTGGCACCACCACCGTGGCGGCGGTGCTGGTGGATCTGTTCACCGGCAAGCTCCTGGCCAAGGCCTCCTCCGGCAACGGCCAGATCCGCTACGGTGCCGACGTCATCAACCGCATCGTGGAGCAGGGCAAGGCCGGCGGCGTCAAGCGGCTGCAGGACGCCGTGGTCAAGGAGACCCTGCGGCCCATTCTGGCGGGCCTGTGCGCCAGCGCCAAGATCAAGGCCAGCCGCATCTTCCGCGTCTGCGTGGCCTCCAACACCACCATGAACCACCTGCTGCTGGGCGTGGACGCAGCGCCTGTGCGCATGGAGCCCTACATCCCGTCCTTCTTCCATGTCCACGGCCTGAAGGCCGCCGACATCGGCCTGGCGGTGAACCCCTCCGCTGATCTGCGAATCGCGCCCAATATCGGTTCCTATGTAGGCGGCGACATCACCGCCGGCACCTTCGCCACCCTGCTGTGGAACAAGGAGGAGTTCAGCCTCTTCGTGGATCTGGGTACAAACGGCGAAATTGTGTTCGGCAACCAGGACTTCATGATGTCCTGCGCCTGCTCCGCCGGCCCGGCCTTTGAGGGCGGCGACATCAGCTGCGGCATGCGCGCCACCGACGGCGCCATCGAAGCCGTCACCATCGATGTGGACACCATGGAGCCTGCCTATAAAATTGTGGGCGACGAGGGCCAGCAGCCTGTGGGTCTCTGCGGCTCTGGTATCATCGACCTGATTTCCGAGCTGTTCCGCTGCGGAATCATCAACGCCAAGGGCCTGTTTGTCCGGGAGGGCAGCCGGGTGGCCCATGACCACCACGGCACCGGCCGGTATATCCTGGCCACCCCGGCGGAATCCGCCACGGGCCGGGAGATCGCCCTGACGGAGGTGGATATCGACAGCTTCGTCCGGGCCAAGGGCGCCATCTATTCCGCCATCGACACCCTGCTGAGTTCCCTGGACATGGACGCCTCGGTGCTGGAGCACGTCTATGTGGCCGGCGGCATCGGCAGCGGCATCAATATGAAAAACGCCATCAACATCGGCATGTTCCCCGCCGTGGAGCTGGAAAAGTACGAATATGTGGGCAACTCCTCCCTGGCCGGCGCCTACGCCATGGTGCTGTCCGACGACGCCAACGAAAAGGTGGAGGACATCGCCCGGAACATGACCTATGTGGAGCTGTCCACCCATGTGGGCTACATGGACAACTTTGTGGCTGCCTGTTTCCTGCCCCATACAGACGCCGCCCGGTTCCCGGACAGTGTGCAGGAACGATAAGGAGGATCCTATGGAAGTAGTCAATCACAAGGAAGGCGTGCCCTTTGAGCATTACGTGGAGCTGTTCCGGAATCTGAATCCAGAGGAGGCCTGCGCCCGTACCGGTGCTGCCTTTGACGGGACGGCTTTCACCCTGCGGCTGGTCAACGCGGAATACAAGATCACCTGGCCCGATTACAGCATCACCGCCGACCGGGATGACGCCTTTGCCCTGAAGGCCCTGCCGGGCCAGACCTTCCTGCTGCGCTGGCTGCTGGAGGGCAAGGCCGTGCCGGCCCGGGGCCAGTTCAAGACCTTCCGGGAGATGCCCTGGGGCGAGCTGTATATCCAGCCCTTTACGGGCCGGTGCCTGACCCGGGCCGCCTTCACCTTCGGCACCCGGGTGGCGCAGTTTGCCGCCGCCATGGAAAAGCTGGGGGCAAAAAAACTCCCCCACGGCGACGCCGCCTACGAGCTGGAGCTGCTGCCGGGCTATGCCATGCAGCTGATCGTCTGGGCCGGGGACGATGAATTCCCGCCCAACAGCCAGATTCTCTATTCCGATAACTTCGCCGACAGCTTTGCCGCCGAGGATCGGGTCGTAGCAGGGGATATCCTGATTTCCATCGTCAAGGCGAATCTGTAAACAAGAGCCTGCCGCAAAATTGCTATTGCGGCAGGCCTTTTTTGACAAAAACATCCGAAACGGGCCAGCCGTGTGTTGGAATGGGAAATGCCTGTCAAATTACACAAAAAATCCGAACATTTTTAATCGTATATTTCTGCTGGAATGGATTGACGGAATGCCGGAAGGATGGTAGAATTTAATCGATAAAAAACTACGAAATCATACAGATTGCATTGAAGTGAAAGCTGAAATTCTACAATTTGATTGATATGCGCCGGCTTGTACCCCTGTCTCTTATACACATCTCCGAGCCCACGAGACGTAGAGGAATCT
>CAMBCW010000168.1 GCA_945864925.1 uncultured Clostridia bacterium | reverse complement strand
CACACTGCATATCGTCGGCAGCGTCAGATGTGTATAAGAGACAGGGTCAGGCCCACATAGGCGCCGGCGGCGGCTTCTGCGGATTCTTCGTGTGCCAGCAGCCATTTGTTGCAGGCCCACAGCCGCCGGTCCTCCGGGGTTTTGTTTTCCAGGTCCGGCTTGCCGGTGTTGGTTCCCCGGGGCAGCGCCACCAGGACCCGGAAGCCCTTGGCCGCATCCGTATGGCAGGGCGCATAGTGCATCGTCGTGGCGTAGACCTCCACCGGAACGCCGGCGGGGACCCGGAAGGCCCGGACCTTCGCTGTATCCAGCACGCCGTCGACAATTTCATCCTGTTTGGCCAGCAGCAGGATAAAATCCTCCGTACCCAGGTTGAATTCGCTGTCCCGGTGATATTCCAGGCAGTTGAGTCTGGTATTATGGCCGCTGCACCAGCCCAGCTGCACCGGCATGCCGCCGAACCAGTGGGCAGAGACTGCCGCAGCCGCAGGCAGGGCCTGCAGGGCCGGCTCCTCGGGCACATAGCCGACTCCCTCGGGCAGGGGCATGTCCTGCAGGACAGCAAGGATCTCCCGGGCGGTGTCCTCCATGCCTTCCACCACCTGGCCATAGGGCTTGAATTCCGGATCAAACACAGAGTGAATGTTCATTGCACTTCCTCCTTGACAAAATCCGCAAACAGCTGTCTGCAGGTGGGATAAATGCGCTGGAACTGCCGGTAGCGTGTCTCATACCGGGCGGCCAGCTCCGGCTCCGGCCGGACCGTGGAGGCCACATGGACCATCCGGTCGCAGGCGGCCTGGACGTTGGGATACGCGCCGCAGGCCACCATGGCCAGCATGGCGCCGCCCATGCCGGGGCCTTGTTCGGATTCCGGACACTGCAGCTCGATGTTCAGCACATTGGCCATGATCTTCTTCCACAGGGGACTCTTGGCGCCGCCGCCGCAGATTTTACTGCTGGTGATCTCAATGCCCAGCGATTTGGCGACCTCGAAGCTGTCGCGAATGGCAAACGCCACGCCCTCCAGCACCGCCTGCACCAGATCGGCCCGGGAGGTATCCATGGTCATGCCCAGGAAGGTGCCCCGGGCGTTGGTATCGTTGATGGGGCTGCGTTCCCCCATGAGGTAGGGCAGGAAAAATACATGGTTTTTCCCCAGCTTGTCCTCCGTGATGGGCGCCTGCTCCGCGGCATAGTCTGTGGTCCGGAAGATGTCCTCCAGCAGCCACTTGTTGCAGCTGGCGGCGGAGAGCATACAGCCCATGAGATGGTAGCCGCCGTCAGCATGGGCAAACAGGTGAATCGCATGGTTGTCCAGGTTCCGGAAGGTGGCGGACGAGATAAACACGGTGCCGGAGGTGCCCAGGCTGATATTGCATCCGCCCTCTCCCACTACGCCGGTTCCCACAGCGGCAGCGGCGTTGTCACCGGCGCCGGCAGCAATCCGGACTGTCTCCGGAACGCCCAGGACCCTGGCGACATCGGGCTTGACTGTGCCGATGCAGTCATAGCTCTCGAAGAGCTTCGGCATTTGGTCCTCTGAAACACCGCAGATCTCCAGCATTTCCCGGCTCCAGCACTTGTGCTCCACATCCAGCAGCAGCATGCCGGAGGCGTCAGAGTAGTCACAGGCGTGAACGCCGGTGAGAATGTAGTTGATGTAGTCCTTGGGGAGCATGATTTTCGCGATTTTCGCGAAATTCTCCGGCTCATGTTCCCGCAGCCACAGGAGCTTCGGCGCGGTGAAGCCCGCAAAGGCGATGTTCGCCGTCCAGCGGGCCAGGTTCTCCTCGCCGGCCTTCTGATTCAGGTCCTCCACCTGCTTGGCCGTTCTGCCATCGTTCCAGAGAATGGCGGGACGGATCACGTTGTCATCCTTGTCCAGCACCACCAGGCCGTGCATCTGGCCGCCGCAGCCCATACCGGCCACGTCTGCGCCGTCAAAGCCCTGCAGCAGTTCCGGCATCCCCTCCAGCAGAGCCTTTTTCCAGTCCTCCGGATTTTGCTGGCTCCAGCCGGGCTGGGGGAACTCCAGCGGGTATGCTTTTGTGACCATATTGTGGATGGTCCCCTCTTTGTCCATCAGCAGCAGCTTCAAGGCCGAGGTGCCCAAGTCAATTCCAATATACAGCTTCAAGCCCATCACCTTCCGTTTTTGCTTTTCTACTGGATTCAGTATATCGGATCGCACCGGTTCTTTCTTTGACAAACTTACATTTCAATTAGACAAATTTGACCTTTTCAAGAAATCGGCACTTTAAACAATTTCTCTCATGTTTCTTTGTAAAAATAGTACTTCCTTGGAAGTTCTCATTTTTCAACGATTTCCGGCAGGAATTCCCGCAGATATAGCTGCAGTAGATTTAGACTTTCTTCTCTGGAATAAAACTGCTCCACAGAGTGGAGGCTGCGGCTGTCCGCCGGGGCCTCCTGCCGGATTTGCCGGGCCTGGCGGCTGTATTCCTCCGGTGTCATGCCATAGGCCTGGCGGAAAGCCCGGGAAAAATAGCGGTAATCGGAGAAGCCGGACTCCATGCACACGTCCAGCATCCCCATGTTCCCCTCCGCCATGAGTCTGCAGGCACAGCGGAACCGCACCGAGGCCACATAGCTCTGAAAGCTCTGATTCATGGCGTTTTTGATAAACCGGGACAGGTAGCTCATGGAGCAGCCCTCAGCAGCGGCAAAGTCTGCCAGGCGGATTTTGTGCATATAGTTCTCATCCACGAAGCGGATCAGCCGCTTCAGGCGGGCATTGCGCTTGTCCATGCTGACAATCTCCTCCGGCGTCAGCACATGGGTGGGCAGCCGGGACAGCAGCCGATGCAAAATCAGGCAGCTCTGGCCCACGCAGTACAGGCCGTAATACCCCTCCTGCCGGAGATAGGCGGCCATGGTAGCGGCCACGCAGCGCTTCAGCTCCCGCAGCTCCCGTTCTGAAAACCAGGCCTGCGGCCTGCTGCCGTCCACGGTCATCCGGGGCATCCCGGGCAGCACCGAGGCGGAAACCTGCAGACATAAAAAGGTGCAGCTGCCATCCAGCTTATGGAACTCATGAGGCTCATTGGGGCTGAAGAGAGCCAGCTGCCCCTGCTCAATGCTCCATTGATTCTGGCCGCAGGTGACGGACAGCGGCTGATCCAGAGCCCAGATCAGCTCCCACTCCGGGTGGATGTGGGACGTGCGGTAATCCACCGTGTCAAAAAACAGGCTCAGACCCTCAATCTGCCGGTGCCGGATGATTTCCAGTTCGTTCATGGGTATCCCCCCTTGTTTTCATTGTATGATAAAATTGCCGGCGGTGCAAGGCCGGCACCGCTTTATGGCAGGATTCCCAAAACGCCGGGACAGCTTCTGTACCTTTTGGAGATTTCCCCGCCGGGAATTGGAAAAAGCAGCAGCCTTGTGATATAGTAAAGTGGAATTCGATTCAAGGAGGAATCGCCATGGAACGATATATCATGGCGTTGGACGCCGGCACCACGTCCAACCGCTGTATTTTGTTTAATGAGCGGGGCGAGATGTGCTCCGTAGCCCAGAAGGAATTCACCCAATATTTCCCCCAGCCCGGCTGGGTGGAGCACGACGCCAATGAAATCTGGTCCACCCAGTTGGAGGTGGCCCGGTTGGCCATGGCCAACATCGGCGCCACCGCCGCCAATATCGCCGCCATCGGCATCACCAACCAGCGGGAGACCACCATTGTCTGGGACAAGCATACCGGTGAGCCGGTCTCCCGGGCCATCGTCTGGCAGTGCCGCCGCACCAGCGAATACTGCGACAGCCTCAAGGCCAAGGGCCTGACGGAGACCTACCGCAGCAAGACCGGCCTGGTGATCGACGCCTATTTCTCCGGCACCAAGCTGCGCTGGCTCCTGGAGAATGTCCCCGGCGTCCGGGAACGGGCCCAGCGGGGCGAGCTGCTCTTCGGCACCGTGGAAACCTGGCTGATCTGGAAGCTCACCGGGGGCAAGGCCCATGTGACCGACTATTCCAATGCCTCCCGGACCATGCTCTTCAACATCAACACCCTGCAGTGGGACGACGAGATTCTGGCCGAGCTGGACATCCCCAAATGTATGCTGCCGGAAGTCAAGCCCAGCAGCTGCATCTACGGCGAAGCCCTGGCCCAGTTCTTTGGCGCGCCCATCCCCATCTCCGGCGCCGCCGGGGACCAGCAGGCCGCCCTCTTCGGCCAGACCTGTTTCCGTCCCGGCGAGGCCAAGAACACCTACGGCACCGGCTGCTTCCTGCTGATGAACACCGGCGAAACCCCCGTGTTCAGCAAAAACGGCCTGGTCACCACCATCGCCTGGGGCCTGGACGGCAAGGTGGAATACGCCCTGGAGGGCTCCATTTTCGTGGCGGGAGCCGCCATCCAGTGGCTGCGGGACGAGATGAAATTCATCGATTCCGCCCAGGATTCCGAATATTTGGCCGGAAAGGTGCCGGATACCAACGGCTGCTATGTGGTGCCCGCCTTCACGGGCCTGGGCGCGCCCCACTGGGATCAATACGCCCGGGGCGCCATTGTGGGCCTGACCCGGGGTGTCAACAAATACCACATCATCCGCGCCACCCTGGACAGCCTGTGCTACCAGACCAACGATGTGCTCCAGGCCATGAAGGCTGACTCCGGCATCGACCTGGCGGCCCTGAAAGTGGACGGCGGCGCTTCGGCCAACAACTACCTGATGCAGACCCAGGCAGATCTCAGCGGTGCCCCGGTGCTCCGGCCCCGGTGCGTGGAGACCACCGCCATGGGCGCGGCCTATCTGGCGGGCCTGGCCGTGGGCTATTGGGCCGGCAAGGAGGACGTGGTGAAAAACTGGGCCATCGACCGCACCTTCCAGCCCGCCATCCCCCGGGAGGAACGGGAAACCCGCATCCAGGGCTGGAACAAAGCCGTCCGGTGCGCCTACGGCTGGGCGAAGGATTGAGGCAATGAAACATAAAAATGCAACACGCATAATTTGACTATCGGTTTTCGTAAGCACACGCATTTTTATGACAAGGTTTCGTCCCGCACTGTCATTGCGAGGAGCGAAGCAACGTGGGCCGCAAGGGAGCGCCGCCAATGGCGGAGTCAAGCGACTGCAGCGGTTGGGCAGGCGCTTGCGTTTGCGCAAACAACGTGCGGCGCAAATGCTTAGCGACAACCCGGAAATCCGCATCTCAAACGCTGTAAATTTCTGAGTGCTTCCGTAAAATCGGTCAGTA
>CAMBCW010000167.1 GCA_945864925.1 uncultured Clostridia bacterium | reverse complement strand
GATCATGGGCATCACTGCCTGTAACAGGGCAAACACCTGGTCGATACCTCACATCCTCCGGGGCTGCATCTCCGGCTCATGTAGTCCTTTTGCCAGGGAAACAGAAAACGCATCCATGGCCAGGCCCACGCCCAGCAGCACACTGTTGAAAAAAAACACAAATCCCAGTTCCATCCGAATTCCTCCAAAACAAAAAATCCCAAGTATGAAAAGCCATACTTGGGCGTCCTGACAGAAAAAAACAGACTCCATGTATAGCTTCGCAGTTATACATGAGTCTCGCAATTGAAAGCAAGCCAGGCCGAAGCCAGTATGTTGACTTGCTACGCACGGGACATGCGCTCGCTACTCCCTCATTGATTATTATAGTATCATAGGCCCTTCTGGTTGGTCAAGGCTAACCCTTTGCCGCATTTCTTGCTTTCCTGCATGCAGCACCCAGGCGCCGGTAACAAGGCGCCTGGGTGCAGTTTCTGTTATGTCTCTTCCCCGCAAGTCAGCCAGCGGAGCAGGTTGCCCCAGAACACGGGGTAGCCCTCCCACTTGCAGAAGGCCTCCGGGGACCAGTGGGGCGCACAATCCGTGGCATAGGCGCAGACGCTGCCCTTGCCGTACTGGCCCAGCACCACCAGGGGATCCTCCCCCACTCTGGCCAGGACCTGGCTGCGCTCCTTGGGAATCAGGCGGTTATAGCCCAGAACCTGGGGCCAGGTTTCCGGCAGGCCCGCCATCACGGGGTGCTCCGGCAGGATCACCCGGGGCGTAATCCCCTCGCAGCGCTCCACCCGGTCGTCCCCTTCCAGCAGGGTCACAGGCAGGATCTCTTCCATAGCCGTCCGCTTGTAAGCACCTCTGGCCTGGATTCCCTGGAAGGTCAGGTAGCCGCCGATCATCACAAAAGCGCCGCCCCGGAGCACATAGTCCTTCACCAGCTCCAGCTTGTTCACCGAAGGAACCAGCCGCTGGAAGACATTCATCGGCAGGTTCATGGTATTGGCTCCCACATCGCTGAACATGACCACGTCATACTGCTGCAGCGCTTCCAGGGTGGTCGGGAACTTCTGCTCCACCAAGTGGGAAGGAATATGGCAGAATTCTGCCCCGTTTTTCTCCAGGGCCGCCTGGATAAACTCCGTGGCTTCCTCATAGTAGTCATAGGTGAAGGTGTCAAAACCTTTGGCCTCTGTCACATGGACGTGCCAGCTCTCTCCGACAAACAAAACTCGTTTCATGGCCCGGACTCCTCACTGGAAATAGAAAATCTGCTGCATATCCGTGTAGAAATTCTCTTTGCTGTCAGGCTTGTATTTGGTGAAGCAGGGACGGGTGTGGGACCACCACTCCTGTGTGGTGGGGTCGGCTGCCATTTTGGCCATATCTGCCTCATAGTCGCTGCCGGTGTATTCAAAATACCCGAACACCACGTCGTCCTCAATAAAAATGGAATAATTCTGCATATTGCAGTCCCGGATCATGGACAGGACACCCGCCCAGCGGGGGGTGTAGACATCCACCTCATGGAGCCGCCGGTATTCCTCGATGCACTCCGGCTTCAGCCGGCCTACCTGGCCAAAGATTTTTCTCATACTCATCAACCTCTCGATCTCTTATCGCCGGTGACATAGTCCAGCACCATGGCCAGGATCAAAACACCGCCCCAAATCAGGGAAATATAATAGCTGGAGATATTCTGGAACCGGTTGATGCCGGATTCCAACATTTTCAGGACAAAAATTGCCAGAATCACACCAGACATCTTGCCCTTGCCGCCCAGAGGACTGACACCGCCCAGCACAATGATCAGGATGGTCTGCAGGGTGTACTGGGAACCGTAGTCCGCGCGGGCAGAGGCATAGGTGCCCAGCATCAGCAGGCCGCCCAGAGCGGAGCAGATGCCGGAGGTCATGTAGGTCCGAATCAGCAGCGGCACGGTTTTCATGCCGGAGTAGACCGCAACCTTCTCGCTGGAGCCCAACAGCCGCAGCTTGGTGCCGTAGGTGGTCTTTTCCAGCATAAACCAGATCACAACCGCCACAATCACAAAGACCAGCAGCCGCACCGGCAGCACGCCGCCAATATCCGTCACGATCAGGTTGGTCATATCCTTGGGGAAAGAGCTGTAGGAACCGCCGCCGGTCAGAACGATGCAGATACCGCTGAGCAGCTCATTGACGCCCAGGGTCGCCAGGATGGGCGGAATCCGGATCTTGGACACCAGCAGGCCATTGAAGGCACCCCAAAATGCGCCGATCACCAACGGAAGCACCACAAACAGCGGGAACGTCGCTGCCGGCAGCACGCCATTCTCCCCGCCCAGGGCCGTCATCAGCAGCGCGCACACCACAGCCGTAAAGTTGGCCACGCCCACGCAGCTCAGGTCAATGCCGCCGGTCATCATGCAGAGCATGCCGCCCAAAGCCATAACGCCGAATTCCGGGAACTGGGAAGCCATGGTTTTGAAGTTGCTGAAAGTATAGAATTTCTCAAATCTGGTGATGGCCATAAAGATCATCCAGACCACCATGATCACCAGAAGCCGTACCACATGCTGGTTTTTCTTCGCAGCTGTTTTCAGAGATATCATACGTTCGCGCCCTCCTTCCGGAACTTCCGGGCCTTGGCCTTATCCGCCGCCCGGTTGGCCCGCAGCACCTGCAGAGCGGAGACGCCGGTACCGATGACAATCAGCGCGCCGGTGAACACCGATTTCCAGGTTGTGGGGATTCCCAGCAAAATCATGGAATTTTCCACCAGCACAATCAGCAGCGTGCCCAAAATACAACCCGTCATCGTGCCTGCGCCGCCGGTGATTGCCGTGCCGCCCAGGACAACGCCGGCAATAATATTCATTTCCATCCCCAGCATATTGGTGGGATGGCACTGCTGCATCATGCACACGCGGATGATGCCGGCAATGGAGGCAATCACGCCCACGATGGTATAGGTCAGGAATTTGGTCCGCTTGACATTGAAGCCGGCGGCCTTAGCTGCGGCGGGGTTGCCGCCGATGGCATAGATGCCGCGGCCAAAGTAGGTCTTGTTCATCAGGAACCAGATCAGTATAACAACGGCGACCAAGACCAGGAATGCCACCGACAGCTTGGAGGTCTGATTCAGGCTGTTGCTCGTCTCCAGCAGGTAGGTCGTGCCGAATCTTTTCATGCCGGCCGGAATCACAGCCAGCTGCTTGGAATTCAGAGCGCCCTGCATAAAGCCCTTGAATACGCTGGACGCGCCCAACGTAATGATCATGGGCGTCAGATTGAGGTAGCCAATGAAGAAACCGTTGAATGCACCCAGAAGGCCGCCGATCACAGCTGCGATCAGCAGCGGCAGCAGCACGCTGCCCTCATAGCCCATGTCCAGCAGCAGCTTGGTGGTGGCATAGGCCGACAGGGACGCCAGAGCCGGGAACGAGACGTCCATACCGCCGGAAACCAGCACCATGAAGATTCCCACGGCAAAAATGCCCGGGACGATCATGGCTGACGCAATATCCACAAAGTTGTTGCCGGTGAAGAATTTACCGGAGCGGAATTGGATCACCAGGCCAACAGCCACGATGATCAGGAACACATAAAATTCCGTGCGTCCCAAAAGCTGTTTCAATTTCTTTTGCATGATTCCGCCCTCCTTACATCATATGATCCAGAATGGCCTGCTCCGTCAGCTCCGCAGCGGGCGCTTCGTGGACAATCCGGCCGTTCTTCAGAACCAGCACCCGGGAACAGGTCTGCAGCACCTCCGGCAGGTCGTCGGAGATGATGATAATGCCCATACCCTTCTCCCGGGCCAGCTTCTGCAGGATCATATGGATATCGTGCTTGGAGCCAATGTCCACGCCCACGGTGGGGCCATTGAGAATCAGCACTTCCGGATTGCAGGCCAGCCATTTGGCCAGGACAATCCGCTGTTGATTGCCGCCGGAAAGGGTGTTGGCGTTGTTGTTGGCGTCCGGCGTGGCAATGGCCAGCTCCTGCACCCACCGGTCCACTTCCTTCTGGCGGGCCTCATGGTCGAAGGTGCCGGATTTGGTTTTCAGCTGGTCGATCTCGGAAATGACAATATTGTCTCCGATGGACTGGGTCAGGAACAGGCCCTCAGACAGGCGATCCTCGGGAACAAACCCAATCTGGTGGGCAATGGCATCCTGGGGCTTTCGGATGGACACGGCTTCACCGTTGCGCAGGATCTGCCCGGACGTCGCGGGCTTGACGCCGAACATGGACAGGGCCAGCTCTGTGCGGCCGGAGTCCAGCAGGCCCGTGATGCCGAGAATTTCACCCCCATGGAGGGCAAAGTTGATCTTCTCATAATAGCCGTCCAGCGTCAGATCTTTCAGCTCCATGACCGGCTGCTGCGTCAGCTCCTGTGCCTGGAAGCTCTCGTTCCGGAACCGGCGTCCGGTCATATAATAACTAAACTTCTGGTCATCCAGATCTGCGATCTTGCCCGTGGCAATGAGCTCGCCGGACCGGAAAATGGTAAAGCGCTCGGCAATCTCAAAGACTTCATCCAGCTTATGGCCGACGAAGAGGATGGCGATTCCCTCGGCTTTCAGTTTCATGATAATGTCGAACAGGGCCTTGACCTCTTTCCGGGTCAGGGCCGTGGTGGGCTCATCCATGATGATCAGTTTGGCATTGAACATCAGGGCGCGGCTGATGGCGACCATTTGCTTTTCCGCCACAGACAGCGAGCCCACCAGTGCGTCCAGATCCACATGGAAGTCGATCTTTGCGATGGCTTCCTCGGCAATCTGCCGCATCCGCTTTTTGCTGACCAGCTTGCGCTTGGCCGCCAGCTCCGTGTTGAGCGCCAGATTCTCCATCACCGTCAGATTAGGAAATACGGAGAAATCCTGATAAATCACCTGGATTCCCGCCATAATGGCATCGATGGGAGAGAATTTGTCCATGGGCTTCCCGTCGAATTCCAGGGTGCCGCCGTCCCGGGGATGGACGCCGGAAATAACTTTGATCAGCGTGGATTTGCCGCAGCCGTTTTCACCGGCCAGGCAGTGAATTTCACCGGGCATAATCTCCAGGGAAACACCCTTCAGGGCGCGCACGCCGGCGAAGGATTTGGTGATGTCCACCGCTTTCAGTAATGCCTGTGCCATGAAGCACCTCCATTGAACAGTATCTGCCGTGCAGAGGCAAGGGGAACGAGCCGCCGGTATGGGACCGGCAGAAAAACGAAGTGCGCGGCCCGTTCCGGCCGCGAAGCAAAAGCAGCATTGGAGTAAATGTGATCAGCAGACGCCGCCGCGGGCGCCGTCTCTCTTTCTCAATCAGGAATGCCGGGCGGGCG
>CAMBCW010000166.1 GCA_945864925.1 uncultured Clostridia bacterium | reverse complement strand
GGTGGTGGTCATGGAGCGGACCAACATCCGCTATGTGACCTCGGAGATGCTGGGGGAGCCCCTGGACCTGTCTGTTGTGGATGTGTCGTTCATCTCCCTGAAGCTGGTTCTGCCGGTGATCAAGACCCTGCTGGCGCCGGAGCGCGGGCAGGTGCTGTGCCTGATCAAGCCCCAGTTCGAGGCCGGCAGGGAAAAGGTGGGGAAGAAAGGCGTGGTCCGCGATCCCGCCGTGCACCTGGAGGTGCTGGCGTCCTTTGTGGAGCTGGCCAAATCCCTGGACTTTACCATCCGGAATCTGACCTTTTCTCCGGTGAAGGGGCCGGAGGGGAATATAGAATTTCTGGGCCATTTGTCCCTGCAGCAGGCGGAGGACGCCGTCCCGGATCTGGACGATCTGGTGCGGCAGGCCCACGAGGCATTGAAAGGGTAGTCTATGAAGATCGTCATGACGCCGAATCCCTACCGGGACCGGAATTTTAAATATGTGGAGCAGGCCGCGGTAATTCTGAAGGAATCCGGCGTGGAGACCAAGATCTGTCTGCCCTTTGACGTGGACAAGAGCTTTGAGCTGCCTAAGGACCTGAAGCTCAGCGAGCTGAACCGGGAGATCAAGAATGCCGATCTGCTCATCTGCTTTGGCGGCGACGGCACGATTCTGCACTCCTCCAAGATCGCGACCCGGCATCATGTGCCGATTCTCGGTGTCAACATCGGGACCATGGGGTTCATGGCGGAGCTGGAGGCCAGTGAGCTGCCGCTGCTGGCCAAGCTGGCGGAGGGGGACTACCGGGTGGAGAAGCGCATGATGCTGCGGGTCACCGTCCACAACGAGGGCCGGGAGCTCTTCGATGAGACGGCCCTCAACGATGCCGCCATCACCAAGGGCGCCGTGGCCCGGGTGATCCAGATGGCCGTGGAATGCGACGGTGTGGAGGCCATAAACTGCTCCGGCGACGGACTGGTGGTCTGCACGCCCACAGGCTCCACCGCCTACTCCATGTCCGCGGGCGGCCCCATTGTGGAGCCATCCGCCCAGAACATCATCATCACCCCCATCTGCGCCCACGCCTTCCAGGCCAAGAGCATTGTGACGGCGCCCTGGCGGACCATCTCCATCCGTCTGGGGAAGCTGGGGCGGCGCAACGCCTTCCTGTCCGTGGACGGCGGCCGGGCCTTCCGGCTGAACGTGGGCGACGTGGTGACGGTCCGCAAGGCGGAGCAGGAGACGCGGCTGGTCCGGCTGAAGGACACCAGCTTTTATGAGATTCTGAACAACAAATTTGACGTGCGATAATGAGGAGTTCACTATGAAACCGAACAGACAGGCAAAGATCCTTGAGCTGATCGCCGAGCGCGACATCGAAACCCAGGAGCAGCTGCTGGGCGCCCTGGAGGCCTGCGGGTTTGCCACAACCCAGGCCACAATCTCCCGGGACATCAAAGAGCTCCGGCTGATTAAGGAGCTGGGGCCCAACGGCACCTATCGCTACAGCGCCGCCAAGCAGCTGGAGCACAGCAGCTCCGCCAAGCTCAACAGCATTTTCAAGCAGTGCGTCGTTGCCTGTGACCATGCCCAGAACATCGTGGTGATCAAGACCATGCCGGGGCTGGCCTCCGCCGCCTGTTCGGCCATCGACGCCATGGGGTCCGACGATGTGGTGGGAACCCTGGCGGGGGACGACACGGCCTTCCTGCTGCTGCGGGACAACGCCTCCGCCTCGGCCCTGTGCTCGGAGATCCGCGGGCAGCTGGCATAGAAGGGGATGGGCCGCCATGCTGAACTTGCTGCAGATTGAGAATATTGCCGTCATTGAACAGGCGGAGATCCAGTTCAGCGGCGGCTTTAATGTTTTGACCGGTGAGACCGGCGCCGGCAAATCCATCGTCATTGACGCCATTTCCGCGATTCTGGGCGAGCGGGCCTACCGGGATGTGATCCGCACCGGCGCAGCCAAGGCCGGCGTCCGGGCCGTGTTTTCCCGGGTGCCGGAGCTGGACTGGTTTGCGGAAAACGGCGTGGAGTATGACCCCGAGGAGCTGCTGATTCAGCGGGAGATCTATGCCGACGGCAAGAACGCCTGCCGGGTCAACGGACGGCCCGTCACCGTGGCCATCCTGAAAAAGCTGGGCGGCAGCCTGGTGAACATCCATGGCCAGCACGATTCCCAGCAGCTCTTCGACGAGAGCAACCATTTGACCTACCTGGACCTGTTCGCCCAGAATCAGCGGCAGCGCCTGGCATACGCAGAGGCGTTCCAGAAGGCCGAGGCCGTCCGGCGGGAAATCCGCAGGCTGTCCATGGACGAGGGCGAGAAGCTGCGGCGGGTGGAGGCCCTGCAGTTTCAGATTCAGGAGATCGAGCGGGCGGAGCTGCAGCCCGGGGAGGACGAGGCCCTGGAGGCCCGGCGGAAGGTGCTGCAGAATGCGGAAAAGCTGGTGGAGGGCCTGGCCCGGGCGGTGTCGGCCCTGTACGGCGACGAGGACCGGGACGGCGCCGCGGGCCTGCTCAGCGAGGCCGAGCACGCGTTGGGACGGATTACCCGCTATGACGACGGCCTGCGGGAGGCCGCGGAGCGGCTGTCGGAGCTGTCGTCCGCCGTTCAGGACTTGTCGGAGGAGCTGCGGGACCGGGCCGATGAGCTGTCCTATTCCGGAGAGGAATTGGAGCAGATTGAAAGCCGCCTGGATGTGATTCACCGCCTGCGGCGGAAGTACGGCGGCGACGTGGGGGCCATTCTGGACTATCTGGAACGGGCCCGGCAGGAGCTGGACGAGATCGAGTTCGCCAGCGACCGGATTGCGCAGCTGACGAAGCAGCTCCAGGGGCTGGACCGGGCAGCGGAGCAGGCGGGCCTGGCCCTGCGGGAGACGCGCCTGCAGGCCGCCAAGGAGCTGGAGCGGCGGCTGGCCGGGGAGCTGGCGGCCCTGGATATGCCCCGGGCGCAATTTGTCTGCCAGTTTGAGTCCCAGCCCATGGGGGAGAGCGGCATGGATCTGGTGCGGTTTCTCATGACGGCCAACGTGGGCGAGGCCCTGAAGCCCATGAGCAAGGTGGCCTCCGGCGGCGAGCTGGCCCGGATTATGCTGGCCATCAAGAACGTCCTGGCGGAGCAGGACGCCGTGGGTACCCTGATTTTTGACGAGGTGGACACCGGCGTCAGCGGCCGGGCGGCCCAGAAGGTGGCGGAGAAGCTCCGGGCCGTGTCCCGGGGCAAGCAGGTGCTCTGCGTGACCCATCTGCCGCAGATCGCGGCGGCGGCGGACCACCACCTGCTCATCGCCAAATCCGAGCGCGGCGGCCGCACCTATACCCAGGTGACGCCCCTGGACCGGGAGGGCCGCAAGCGGGAAATCGCCCGCATCATCGGCGGCGCCGAGATCACCGAGACGACCCTGAAAAGCGCGGAAGAAATGCTTGCCAATTGACAATGTATGAGATTGCAAGCTCCATCTGCAATTTTTCTTGACATTTTTCTTGTTCTTTGCTACCATAACCGGGTACATGTCATACGCGGTGAAGGGAAGAAGTACCCGGTATTTCGCTTTCAGAGAGCCTCCGGTCGGTGCAAGGAGGCAGGCGAGCCCGGCGAACTACATCCCGGAGCGGCCCGCCTGAACCAGCAGTAGGGCGGGACGGGGGCGCCCGTTACAGCGCCGGAGTCTCAGACTCCCCGAGGCCGTCTTTGCGAGAAGGCGGCAAACTGAGGTGGTACCGCGTTCCGACGCCCTCTGTCCAAGGTGACAGGGGGCGTTTTTCATGGACAAGCCGATGGACGTGCTGCGGGATTTCCCCGTGCGCAAGGGCAAAACACAAAAAGAGCGGTTCCGGGCGGCCGTCCGGTCTTATACGGAGAAAATGGGGTATTCTTATCAGGAGGAGCCGGGCAGCTTCGGCAGCCGCAACCTGGTGCTGGGCGACCCGGAGCAGGCGGAGATTCTCATCACCGCCCACTATGACACCTGCGCCCATCTGCCGTTTCCCAACCTGATCACGCCCTGCAATCCCGTGCTGTTCGTCCTGTATCAGCTGCTGGTTGCTGTGCTTATGTGTGCCGTCATCCTTGGCGCCGCAGTTTTGGCGCTGTATCTGACGGACAGCTTTGTGGTCTACCTGCTGTGCCTGTATGGAGCGTTGTTTTTGGTGGTCTGGTTCATGCTCTGCGGCCCGGCCAACCGGCACAACGCCAACGACAACACCTCCGGCGTGGTGGCGGTGCTGGAAACCGCCGCCAGCCTGCCGCCTGACCTGCGGGATAAGGTCTGCTTCGTCCTGTTCGACCTGGAGGAGGCGGGCCTGGTAGGCTCTTCGTCTTACCGCAAGCGCCACCGCAAAACCATCGGCCGGCAGTGGATGTTCAATCTGGACTGCGTGGGGGACGGGGACGAGATCCTGCTGTTTCCCTCCAGGGCCATCCGGCAGAACGGGGCCTTTGTGGAGCGGCTCCGGGCCTGCTGCCCGCCGGCGGGGGAGAAAACCCTGACGGTCCGGGACCGGGGCTTTGCCTTCTATCCCTCCGACCAGGCGGGCTTTCCCCTGGGCGTCGGCGTGGCCGCGCTGCGCCGCAGCTCCTGGGCCGGCCTGTACCTGAGCCGGATCCACACCAACCGCGATACCGTCCTGGAGGAGGCGAACGTCCGGCTCCTGCGGGACTATCTGATCAAAATGATTGAAACCTATTATCGGAAAGGATGCGAATTATGACACTTTATGAAGAACTGGTGGCCCGGGGGCTCATCGCCCAGGTGACCAACGAGGACGCCATCAAGGAAATGATCAACAACGGCAAGGCCACCTTCTATATCGGCTTTGACTGCACCGCCGACAGCCTCACCGCCGGCCATTTCATGGCCCTGACCCTGATGAAGCGGCTGCAGATGGCGGGCAACAGGCCCATCGCCCTCATCGGCGGCGGCACCACCATGATCGGCGACCCCTCCGGCCGGACGGACATGCGGAAGATGCTGACCAAGGAGGACATCGACCACAACGCCGCCTGCTTCAAGCGCCAGATGGAGCGGTTCATCGACTTCTCCGACGGCAAGGCCCTGATGATCAACAACGCCGACTGGCTGCTGAACCTCAACTATGTGGAGCTGCTGCGGGACGTGGGCGCCTGCTTCTCCGTGAACAACATGCTCCGGGCCGAGTGCTACAAGCAGCGCATGGAGAAGGGCCTGAGCTTCCTGGAGTTCAACTATATGATCATGCAGTCCTACGACTTCTACTACCTGTTCCAGCACTACGACTGCAACATGCAGTTCGGCGGCGACGACCAGTGGAGCAACATGCTGGGCGGCACGGAGCTGATCCGCCGCAAGCTGGG
>CAMBCW010000165.1 GCA_945864925.1 uncultured Clostridia bacterium | reverse complement strand
GGGCAGAACGATCTAATCACGCATGGGCAGGCCCTCGAGATACTACCGCAGGAGAACCGTTCTGCCAACCTGGCCCAGGACGGCAGTCACACCATAGCCGCAGGGCTTGGGGTCCAGGCCGATTTCCCGCAGCTGCTCCATCACATAGGCCTGAGCCTTGGGCATCTCCAGACCCACCTCAGCCGTCTGGTGGAACCACCGGCGGTGCCGGACCGTTTCTTCCTTCAGTTCCAATGCACGTTCGTAGAGATTCATCCTGATTCCTCCTTCAATCCAGAAACCCCCGCGCTCCCACTGCGCAGAGAGCCGGGGGTATGCCTATGGTTTCATTGTGCCCCACCGTCCGGCGTCTATTCCTCCATGGCGCAGCAGCCCATGGGGGGCAGCTTGGGATCGCCGTAGAGGCAGCGGCCTGCAGGCGCAGCATTCCAGGGCGCTTCGGACCGGTTGCACCAAAGCGTCACCGATTTCCCCTGCCAGGTGCGGCGGAAGGCGAAGTGCCCCTCCCCGGCCGCAAGGATCCGCACATCACCCCGGCGCAAGATTTCGCTGCCGGATTTCAGCTGGGCCAACTCCCGGATATAGGCCTGCAGATCCTTGTCCTCCCGGCCCCAGGGGTAATATTTGCGGTTGAAGGGATCCCGGTAGCCGGTCATGCCGGCTTCATCGCCATAATAGACGCAGGGACAGCCCGGCAGCGTAAACTGCAGGAAAGAGGCCAGCCGGAACCGGGCCTTGCCCAAATCCAGCTGCTCCCGGGTCATGAACCGGTGGGCCAGATCCTCCCGGTCCCCGTCGGTGGGATCCACCAGGGCCGTGATGGCCCGGGAGACATCGTGGCTGGAGAGCAAATTCAGATTGGCGTTGAGCACCGCCGGGGGATAGTTCTCCGCCAGAGTCATGACCACCTGGCCCAGGGCCTCGCCGCCCTCGTCCCCCCGGGCAAAGGCCAGAATGGCCGTGCGCCAGGGATAGTTCATGACGCTGTCCAGCTGCCCCTCGGTGAAGTACCGGCGGCGCACGCCGTAGGCGATCTTGGTCGAGGCGTCCTCCCAGACCTCACCCACCAGGAAGGCCTTGGGATTCAGGTCACGGATACGGCGGCGCAGGTTCATGAGAAACTCATCCGGCAGCTCGTCGGCCACGTCCAGCCGCAGACCGTCGGCCCCCAGCCGCAGCCACTTGGCCACGATGGAGTCGTCGCTGCCGAAGATATAGTCCATAAACGTGGGCTCCAGCTTGTTGATGCTGGGCAGAGTGCGGAAATTCCACCAGCTGGTGTACTCCGTGGGATAGTTCTTGAACAGATACCACTTGCGGTAGGGAGACTGCGGGTTGGACACGGCGCCGTTGCCGAAGATGTGCTCCGCGTCAAAATAGACGCTGTTGGAGCCGGTGTGGGAGAACACGCCGTCCAGGATAATCTTGATATCCAGGGCATGGGCGTCCCGGCACAGAGCTTCAAAGTCCTCATCCGTTCCCAGCATGGGATCGATGCGGCTGTAGTCCGCCGTATCGTAGCGGTGGGTGGAAAAGGCCATGAACACGGGATTCAGGTACAGGGCCTGCACCCCCAGGTCGTGGAGATAGGGCAGCTTTTCCCGGATTCCGGCCAGGTTGCCGCCGTAAAAGTCGTTATTCAGCACCTCACCCCACTGGTTGGGGCGGTAGACGGGCACATCGGTCAGATCGCTGTGGACCCAATAGGGCTGCAGCTTCTCTCTGCAGTCACACCGGCCCACCTGATGGAAGCGGTCCGGGAAGATCTGATAGAAGATCCGTCCCTCATACTCCTCCGGCACCGGGAAACGCACGGAGACGCAGCTGAGCTGCCACAGGTCCCCGGCCTCCATGTTGGTATCTTCCCCCTGCTTGAACAGCCGGAACTGTTCGTTGCGGGTGGAAATCCGGAAATAGTAGAAAAACAGGCCCGGCTTCTGGAAGGAGAACTGCACCCGGTAGTATTCATAGGGTGCCTCCGTCCGCTCCAGCCGGAATTCAATCTCCCGGAACGGCGTTCCATTTTCCCGCTGCAGCACCAGCACCACCTGGGTGGTCTGGCAGGACTGGGGGATCGCCACCGTCATGGTGCAAAGCTCCCCCGGCGTCACCACGCCGAAGGGAGTCTTGCAGGCGGTATCCTGGCTGTTATACAAAATCCGCAGTGCCATGGTTTACAGATGCCAGATCCGGTCCACGTATTCCTTCACCGCGCGGTCGGCAGAGAAGATGCCGGCCTTGGCGATGTTGGTCAGGGACATGGCCGTGAAGGCATGGCGGTTGGGATAGGTCTCGGCCACATCCCGCTGGGCCCGGGCATAGTCCTGGAAGTCGGCCACGGTCATAAAGCCGTCGGCCACGCCGAAGCGGTTGGTCAGGAGGCTGGCCACCAGATCGTCGAACCGCTGGCCCAGAACGCCGGAGGTCAGCATCTGCAGCACCCGCTCCAGCTCCGGGGTCAGGAACTCCCGGGGATTGTAGCCCCGGCGCCACAGGGCCTCCACCTCATCGGCTTTCATGCCGAAGAGGAACATATTCTCGTCGCCCACCTGCTGGTGGATTTCCACATTGGCGCCGTCCAGGGTGCCTAGGGTCACGGCGCCGTTGATCATCAGCTTCATGTTGCCGGTACCGGAGGCCTCTTTGCCGGCGATGGAGATCTGCTCGGAAATATCGGCGGCGGGGATGATAATCTCCGCCAGGGAGACTTTGTAGTCCTCCAGGAACACCACCTTCAGCTTGCTGCGCACCTGGGGATCGGAGTTGACCAGGTTGGACACGGCCACGATCAGGCTGATAATCTGCTTGGCCCGGATATAACCGGCGGACGCCTTGGCGCCGAACACAAAGGTCCGGGGCTGGAAGTCCTGGTTGGGGTGATCCTTGATCTGGTTATACAGGTGCAGAATGTGCAGCACATTGAGCAGCTGGCGCTTGTACTCGTGCAGGCGCTTGATCTGGATGTCGAAAATGGAATCGGGGCTGACGTGGACGCCGTTGGTCTTGGCAATGAGGTTGGCCAGGCGGACCTTGTTCTCCCGCTTGATCTTCTGCAGGGTCTCCAGCACTGCCGTGTCATCTCGGTAGGCCAGGAGCTTTTCCAGCTCGTTGGCATCCCGCAGGAAGCCGTCGCCGATGAGTTCCTGCAGGAAGCTCGTCAGGCCGGGATTGGACTGGCACAGCCAGCGGCGGTAAGCGATACCGTTGGTGACGTTGGTAAAGCGGTCCTTGTCCAGGACATAGTAGTCCCGGAAAATGCCGTTTTCCAGAATCTGGGTGTGCAGCTGGCTGACACCGTTGATCTTATGGCAGCAGGCCAGACACAGGTTGGCCATGCGCACCTGGCCGTCGGCGATCACCGCCATATAATTCAGCTTGCCCCAGTCGTTGGGATAGAACTGCTGCAGCTGAATCAGCAGACGGCGGTTGATCTCGGCGGTGATGGTGTAGATCCGGGGCAGCTGCTCCCGGAACAGGTCCTCGCTCCAGCGCTCCAACGCCTCGGACATGACGGTGTGGTTGGTGTAGGACAGGGTGCGGCAGGTGATGTCCCAGGCCTCGTCCCAGCCATAGCCGTTCTCGTCGATGAGCAGGCGCATAAGTTCCGGCACGCACAGGGCCGGATGGGTGTCGTTGATGTGGATGGCCACCTTGTCCGGCAGATTGCGGTAGGTGCGGTACTGCTTGAAATGGTCCTTCAGGATGCTCTGCAGGGAGGCGGACACCAGCAGATACTGCTGCTGCAGCCGCAGGCGCTTGCCGCTGATATGGTCGTCGGCGGGGTACAGGACCTTGGAAATGGTCTGGGCCATGGTGTCATGCTCCAGGGCGCGGACATAGTCGCCCCGGGAGAAGGCCGCCATATCGAAACCACGGGGCTGCTCCGCGCTCCACAGGGTCAGCTTGTTGACCTTGTCGGTGCCGTAACCGGAGATAAACAGGTCATGGGGAACCGCCACAACAGAGCGGTAGTTCACATGGGCCACCCGGAACTTGCCGTTGTCGTTCCACTCCCGGGTCTCACCGCCCAGGCGCACCTCCACAGCGTCATCCTCCCGGGTTTTGAGCCACACGTCGCCCATATTGAGCCAGTCGTCGGGGAACTCCATCTGCCAGCCATCCACGATCTTCTGGCGGAAAATACCGAATTCATAGCGGATGGAAAAGCCCGTGGCCGGGTACTCGCAGCCGGTGAGGCTGTCCATATAGCAGGAGGCCAGACGGCCCAGACCGCCGTTGCCCAGGCCCGCGTCGGGCTCCAGGGCGCAAAGGCGCTCAATGCTGAAGCCCAGGCCTTCCAGCACCGACGAAACTGTATCCAGCATCCCCATGTTATACAGGTTGTTTCGCAGGGAGGTTCCCACCAGGAACTCCATGGACATATAATAAACCTGCTTCCGTTCCTTTTCCCGGATCTCCTTCTGGAACGCGCGGCGTTCCTCCGCCAGCTCCTCCCGGACATAGGCGCAGACCGTCTTGTAGGCCTGCTTCTCTGTAGCCTCTTCCAGACTGCAGCCAAAGGTGCGGCTGCAGACCTCCTGCAGTCCCGCTAAAATCTCTGCTTTGTTTTCTCTCTTGTTCATACGTCCTCCGAATGGGGTTTATTTCTCGGATGCAGCCGGGCTGCTTCCATCATACGCAATATGATAAATCATAACATATTCTCCCATATAAACGCAAGTGCTCCCAGCCAAAAAACCGTGCCATTGCGCTTCCTCTCCTCCATCATGGACATTATTTTTTCCTTTTATGCTGCCGCTGCGCGGATGATTTGAAATGATACGCGCACCCTCGTGCCCCCTTTTTAGGGGGCTGCCGGAGCGCAGCGGAGGCTGGGGGGTGTATCAACAAGCAGTTTTATCGAACAAACGATACAATTGCTGATTTGCAGCAACCCCCAGGCCGCCCTGCGGGCCTCCAGCCCCCTGGAGAGGGGGCACGAGGGTCTGTACATCATTCAAAGTCCGGAAACGCAGCGTGCCGCGGCCCCATTCGGGTCCGCGGCACGCTGTCCTATTTACGCGATATCCTTTTTCCCGTAGCGCCAGAAGGCGGCGGCAACACCGATCAGGCCATAGGCCATGCCCAGGGCCACCAGCGGCCCGTCCAGCGCCAAGTCCGTCAGGATGTCCGCTCCCTCGGCGTAGGCAAAGGGGGTCACATAACGCAGGCATTGCGCTTGCTCAGAAATATTGGCGATGAGGTTGAGGAAATAGGCCATGGCGGCAATCCCCAGGCCCAGGCCCAGACTGCCCCGGCGCAGAAACGCCGAGATGCCAAAGCAGATCCCCGACAGCTCCAGCTGCAGCAGGAAGAAGGCCAGGTGCCGCAGCCC
>CAMBCW010000164.1 GCA_945864925.1 uncultured Clostridia bacterium | reverse complement strand
CCACGCCCCCTTCGATGACCGCCTTGAGGAACTTGTATTCCACCTCGTTTTCCTCAAAGGAGAGGTCATCGATGTAGATGATAAAGCGATAGTTACGGCTCTTGACGGCGGCAATAACGGCGGAGAGATCCCGGAACTGATGTTTATAGATCTCAATCATCCGCAGGCCGGAATCGTAATACTCGTTGATCAGCGCCTTGACGCTGGAGGATTTTCCGGTACCGGCGTCGCCGTAGAGAAGCACATTGTTGGCGGGTTTTCCCCGCAGGAAAGCCTCTGTGTTCTCCACCAGCTGCTTTTTCTGCAGGTCATAGCCGATCATGTCCTTCAGCAGCACCTTATCGGTGTTGTTGATGGGCAGAAATTCCACCCCGTCGCCCCGATTCTGAATCCGGAAGGCCCGATTCAAGCCGAACATCCCCACGCCATAGGCCTGATAAAAACCAGTGACAAGGTCAAAGATCTCGTTTTCATCCTGCGCCGCAGCCAACTGCCTGCTCAGCGCCTGCACCTTTTCGCTGCCAGAACGATAGTAGTTCTTTTCCTGCTTCCCCAGGGCCCGGTAGTGCGTCAAGGTTGTAAAACAGTCGATCCCCAAGTCCGTTTCAATGGGTCCGAAATCAAAGTGGAACAACCGTCGAAAAATCCGGAAGTCCGCCTTGGCGAAATGATTGACTGAGCCCTCCCTGGCCCTGACACGTTCCGCTGTCAGGGAAAAGGAGTTCTCATTGGTCAGCAGCACAAAGGTCAGATAGTTCTGCCAAAGGTTTTCGTCGAAGCCATAGCGGGTGGAAATATCCAGAATAGCTTTGACCTGGACGTAGATCCGGTGGACCAGGGACGGCTTGTCGCAGGCCTTCTTTCTCCAGTCCCGGAAGATATCTGCCAGCTGCAGCAGGACGCTGTCCGGACCCAAATTGCTGTAGAGCAGCAGGTTTGCCGTTTCTCTATCCATATCAGATCTCCGCCAAAATCTTCTCCGTCATTTCCCTGGTTCCCAGGGACGCCGCTCCGCCGCCCAAATCGGCCGTGCGCCAGCCCGCATTGAGGACCTGATCCACAGCAGCTTCAATACAGTCGGCCTCTTCCATCAAGCTGAAGGAATACCGCAGCATCATGGCAACGGACAAAATGGTAGCAATGGGGTTGGCCTTGTTCTGACCGGCAATGTCCGGCGCAGAACCGTGAATCGGCTCATAGAGGCCCCGGGTGCCGTCGCCCAGAGAGGCTGAAGGAAGCAGTCCGATGGAACCGGTGATCTGGGAAGCTTCATCGGAGAGAATATCACCGAACATATTTGTAGTCACCACGACGTCAAACTGGGCAGGATTGCGCACCAGCTGCATGGCGGCATTGTCCACCAGCATGTCAGTGCAGGTCACATCAGGGTACTCCGCCGCAATGCGATGTACCGTTTCCCGCCACAGGCGGGAAGTCTCCAGGACGTTGGCTTTGTCGATAGAAATCAGATTTTTCCGGCGCTTGCGGGCGCTTTCAAAGGCCACACGGGCAATACGCTCAATCTCCATGATGCTGTAGGCCTCGGTATCATAAGCCTCCGGGCCATATTTGCCTTCTCTTCTGCCCCGGTCTCCGAAATAAATACCGCCGGTCAGTTCCCGGACCATCATCAGATCAAAGCCCTTCTCCACGATATCCGGCCGAAGCGGGCAGTCTCCGGAAAGAGCCTGGTAGAGCCGCGCGGGGCGCAGATTGGTGTACAGCCCCAGGGCTTTTCTCAGACCCAGCAGGGCCTTTTCGGGCCGTGCAGCCGGCGGATTCTTATCCCATTTGGGGCCGCCCACCGCGCCCAGCAGCACGCTGTCCGACATCAGGCAGCCGTCCACAGTTTCCTGGGGCAGGGGCTCACCTGTAGCGTCAATGGCACAGCCGCCGGCCAGATAAGGCGTACAGATAAACGTATGGCCATACTTCCGCCCCACTTTTTGCAGGACTTCCACAGCGCTGTCCACAATTTCGGGGCCGATACCATCGCCCTTAACCAATGCGATTCTGAATTCCATGTTCAGGCCTCCCTGCCATCCTGACGGGCCTTGAGATACTTCAGAAGACCGCCATGGGCGATGATTTCTTCAATGAAGGGCGGGAAGCCATTGGCCTGGAAGGTCTGACCAGTGGTCTCGTCCACAATCCGTCCGCTGGCAAAATCCACGCTGACCGTATCGCCGTTGGAAATTGCCTGCGCCGCTTCGGGACATTCCAGAATGGGGAAGCCGATGTTGATGGCGTTGCGGTAGAAGATTCGGGCGAAGCTGGCAGCAATGACGCAGGCCGCCCCGCTGGCCTGGATGGCAATGGGGGCATGCTCCCGGGAGGAGCCGCAGCCAAAATTCCAGCCGCCCACCACAATGTCGCCGGGCTTCACCGACACAGCATAAGCGGCATCGATATCCTCCATGCAATGCTTCGCCAACTCTTCCGGCGAAGGAGCGTTGAGATATCTGGCCGGGATAATGACGTCCGTATCGACGTTATCCCCGTATTTGAACACAGTACCTTTTGCCATGGTTACTCCCCTTTCATAAGCGTCACCGGATCAGTCAGACAGCCGGCCACAGCCGACGCTGCAGCAACAGCCGGACTGGCCAGGACAACTTCGCTTCCGACATGTCCCATGCGGCCGACAAAGTTACGGTTGGTGGTGGTGACGGCCCGCTCTCCTTCCCACATGACGCCCATGTGGCCGCCCAGGCAGGGGCCGCAGGTAGGCGTGGAAACGGCACAGCCGGCATTGACAAAGATGTCCACCAGTCCCTCGTGAATGGCCTGAAGATAAATGGACTGGGTCGCAGGGATCACAATGCAGCGGACATTTTCCGCCACCCGGCGGCCCTTGAGAATCTCCGCCGCCGCCCGCAGATCGGAAATCCGGCCATTGGTGCAGGATCCGATCACCGCCTGCTGGATGGGCAGGCCCGCCGCCTCTCCGATGGTTTTGGTGTTGGAGGGCAGATGCGGCATGGAAACCGTGGGCTCCAGGGTATCCAGATCAATGATCACCTGGCGGGTATACTCCGCATCCGGATCCGCCTCATAGACCGTATAAGGACGCTGCACCCGGTCCCGGATGTAATCCAGGGTCTTTTCATCCACGGGGAAAATACCATTCTTGGCGCCGGCCTCGATGGCCATATTGGCAACGGTAAACCGGTCGTCCATAGACAGGCTGGACACGCCTTCCCCGGTAAATTCCAAAGACTGATACAGGGCGCCGTCCACCCCAATCAGACCAATCAGGTGAAGGATCACATCCTTGCCGCTGACATAGGGCTGCAGGCTGCCTTTCAGAACCACCTGGATGGCGGAAGGAACCTTGAACCAGTTCTCGCCCATGGCCATGCCGGCGGCCATATCCGTGGAGCCAACACCGGTGGAGAAAGCGCCCAGAGCGCCATAGGTGCAGGTATGGGAGTCCGCGCCGATGATCATGTCGCCGGGCGCTGCCAGGCCCTTCTCCGGCACCAGGGCATGTTCAATGCCCACATTGCCCACGTCGTAGAGATGCGAAATATGAAAACGATGGGCAAATTCCCGCGCCTGGCAGCACAGCTGCGCCGATTTAATGTCCTTGCAGGGCGTATAGTGGTCCAGAATAATGGCAATTTTCTCCGGATCGAACACCCGGGTAAAGCCGGTTTTGTCAAACTGCGTAATGGCCACAGGGGTCGTGATGTCGTTGCCCATCACCAAGTCCAGCTTTGCCTCGATCAAATCGCCGGTCTTGACATGGTCCAGTCCCGCATGTGCGGCCAGAATTTTCTGGGTCATGGTCATTCCCATGGTTCATTCCTCCTTCTGATGCTTGTTATGATAAGCCTGCAGCTTATTGGCTGCCTCAATGTAGGCCACAATACTGGCCTGAATGATATCCGTGGACAAGCCATGGCCGCTGAAGTGCCGCCCGCCGGCGGAGAGCTTCACCGTCACATCGCCCAGGGTATCTTTGCCCTCGGAGATGGAGTTGATGGAGAAAATCTCAAAGGAATGCTCCACAGGCTGAATGATTTTATCAATGGCGTTAAAGGAAGCGTCAATGGGGCCATCGCCCAGGCATACTTCCTCGAACCGCTCCTCGCCCTTTTTCAGGCTGATGGTGGAGGTTGCCGTGGTGAAATTGCTGGTATGAACTGCGAACCAGTCCAGCCTATAGCCGTCCTCCGTCTCTACCGTCCGGACATTGTGGCTGACCAAAGCCTCCAGGTCCGCATCGGTGATGACCTTTTTCTTGTCGCAGAGGATCTTGAACTCATTGAAGCAGCGCAGCAGTTCCTCCTCCGTCAGCTCATAACCCAGCTCCTGGAGATGGCTTTCAAAGGCATGTTTGCCGGAGTGCTTGCCCAGAATCAGATTGTTGGTGCGGATGCCCACAGATTCCGGCGTGAGGATTTCGTAGGTCTTTTTATTGGCCAGAACACCGTGCTGGTGGATGCCGCTCTCATGTAGGAAGGCGTTCTTGCCCACAATGGGTTTGTTCAGAGGCGCGGTCTGGCCGATGATGTCATAGACGGTTTTGCTGGAGCGATAGATCTGGGTGGTTTCAATGCGGGTCTGCGCCTGGTAGATATCCGGACGGGTCCGGATGGCCATGACGACCTCCTCCAAAGAGGTGTTGCCGGCCCGTTCGCCCAGGCCATTGATGGTACATTCAATCTGTGTAGCGCCGCCCAGAACGCCGGCCAGGGAGTTGGCCGCGGCCATGCCCAGGTCATTGTGGCAGTGGACCGAGAGGTCAACATCATGGGCCTCCTCCACATGCTCCAGAATATATGCAATCAGGGCCTGCATCTCTGCCGGGGTGGTATAGCCCACTGTATCCGGCAGGTTCACCGTGGTGGCACCGTTACGGATCGCCAGACGTGTCACCTCAGCCAGGAATTCCAGATCGCCTCTGGTCGCGTCTTCCGCAGAAAACTCAATGTTGGAGGTATACCGCCTGGCATAGGCCGTCATCTCAGCAATCCGCTCCAGCACCTGATCCGGCGTCATTTTCAGCTTATACTCCATATGAAGCGGGCTGGTGGCCAGGAACAGATGGATACGGGGATCCGCGGCGTCTTTCACCGCCTCCCAGGCGGTGTCAATATCCTTCTGGGTGGCCCGGGCCAGGGAAGCTACGGAGCAATCCCGCACCGCCCGGGAGATTGCCTGCACCGATTCAAAGTCACCAGGGGACGCGATGGCAAAGCCTGCTTCAATCACATCCACCTTCAGACGCTCCAGGCACTGGGCAACCTCCAGCTTCTCCCGGAGGTTCATACTGCAGCCAGGCGATTGCTCTCCGTCCCGCAGCGTTGTATCAAAAATTTTGACCTGTTTCATACCTGTCTCTTATACACATCTCCGAGCCCACGAGACGTAGAGGAAT
>CAMBCW010000163.1 GCA_945864925.1 uncultured Clostridia bacterium | reverse complement strand
TCGTGGGCATGGGCGCCTCCAAGGTCCGGGACCTGTTCAAGCAGGCCAAGGAGAAAGCACCCTGCATCGTGTTTATTGATGAGATTGACGCCATCGGCAAAAAGCGGGACGGCCAGCTGGGCGGCAACGATGAACGGGAGCAGACCTTGAACCAGCTGCTGACGGAGATGGACGGCTTTGAGGGCAACAACGGCGTGATCATTCTGGCCGCCACCAACCGGCCGGAAGCGCTGGATCCGGCGCTGACCCGTCCCGGACGCTTTGACCGCCGGGTGCCGGTGGAGCTGCCCGACCTGAAGGGCCGGGAGGCCATTTTGAAGGTCCACGGCAGACATGTGCGTCTGGATGGAGACGTGGATTGGGACGCCATTGCCCGGGCCACGGCCGGCGCCTCGGGCGCGGAGCTGGCCAATATTGTCAATGAAGCTGCCCTGCGGGCGGTGCGGGCTGGCCGCAAGTTTGCCACACAGGCGGATCTGGAGGAGAGCATTGAGGTGGTCATCGCCGGCTACCAGAAGAAAAACGCCATTCTGACGGACCAGGAAAAACGGATTGTGGCCTACCACGAAATTGGCCATGCACTGGTGGCAGCGCGGCAGACCAACTCCGCTCCGGTGCAGAAGATCACCATCGTGCCCCGGACCTCCGGTGCTTTGGGCTACACCATGCAGGTGGAGGAAGGCAACCACTACCTCATGAGCAAGGAGGAAATCGAAAACAAGATTGCCACCTATACCGGCGGCCGCGCGGCGGAGGAACTGGTGTTCGGATCTGTGACCACCGGCGCATCCAATGATATCGAGCAGGCCACCAAGCTGGCCCGGGCTATGATCACCCGCTATGGTATGAGCGACGAGTTCGGTATGGTGGCCTTGGAGACGGTGACCAATCAGTATCTGGGCGGAGACGCCTCCCTGGCCTGCTCTGCGGAGACCCAGACGCAGATTGACCAGCAGGTGGTATCTCTGGTGGGCCGGCAGCACGACAAGGCCCTGCAAATTCTCCGGGACAACCGGGAAAAGCTGGACCAGCTGGCTGCTTATCTCTATGAGAATGAGACAATCACCGGAGAAGAATTCATGAAAATCCTCAATGACTGAGAAGAGGGCGTGCTGCCAATCATTTTGCAGCACGCCCTAATACTAAAATCTGTTTAAAATCTTCCATTCTATCCGGTCTGAATTGCGCCAGAATGCGTTATCTTCCTTGCTGGGCGCCAGCCCAGCTGCGTCATCTGCCTTTTCTGGCACAATTCATCCTCGGAAATCTTTTAAAGATTTCAAACAGATTTTAGTATAAAATGTTCATCCTGTCGGTAGACTCGGCAGCGAGAATGATCGAGCATGTTTCAATTCGACCGCCTCGCAGGGTTTCCCGGCCGCAGGTGGGGAGAGAAATCTTCAAAATTCCATTACTCGTTTGGCTGCAGCAACTCCTGGCAGGCCTGCTGCAGCTGGCTTTCCTGCTGCCGGTAGAGCAGGGCCTGACTGCAGCGCAGATAGGGGGCGCAGCCATGCTGCTGGATAAAATCCATGGCCGCCGGGCTGCGGGTCAGACTGGAAACCAACAGCACCATCTCCTGACCATCGCCAAAACAGTCGGAAATCCATTGGAAGGCCCGGTCCAGCTGTGCCTGCAGCCGGGAGACCAACGCCGCCCGCCGCTGGACGTCCTCCTGAAGCGCACGGCGCAAATACTCCAGCAGGGCTGCGCCGCAGGACAGGCGCTGCTGCCGGGCGGACAGCTCCATGGCTTCCAGGCGCTCCTGCACCCAGCGCTCTGTCCGGACAGACGCAGCCGGCAGAAGGCCCAGCTTCAGCTTGGCCTCAAAGCTGTCCCGCCTGGCGGCCACAAACGCCTGGAAAGGCTGCGCCTGCCCCAGGAACTGCCGCAGGGCGCCGTGGAGCTGCGTGACGGCGGCGTCCTCCCGGGCATATTGGGAGAAGCCGGTCTGCAGCTGTTCCAGCACCAGATTTACTACGGTGAAGCGCTCCTCAAAGCTGCCGCTGCTGGCCATGGCAGTTTTTTCTGCATAGTCCTCTGGAGACAGCGCGCCCTGGAGCAGCTGTGTGACGCCATAGTCGGCGCCGTACTTCCGGTACAGCTGATAATAGGCGGAAAAATCCCGGGCAATGGCGTCCTTGCACAGGTACTGCGCGGCCAGAGATGCGCAGACCGGAATCTCCAGCGCTTCGTAGCTTTTCAAAAGCTCCGAAAGGTCCTCCCAGCCTCTGGCAGTTACAAAGGACAGCTGATCCTCCTGCCGCTCCACCAGATAGAACCGGTCCGCCTTCATGGTCAGGTAGGATACGATGGCGCCGTGGACGCCGCGGGCTCTGGCATAGTCCAGCCAAACCTCCAGGTCGGCTTCCACCTGGATTTGACGGACCCGGTCCAGCGTCACAACGTCAAACTCCCGCACAGATTTGTTATAGCCCGGCGGGTTGCCTGCGGCGACCAAAATCCACCCATCCGGGATTTTGTGATTGCCGAAGGTCTTGTTCTGCAGCAGCTGCAGCATGGTGGGGGCAAGGGTTTCAGAGACGCAGTTGATCTCGTCCAGAAATAAAATGCCCTCCCGGCGGCCGGTGCGGTTCATTTCCTCGTGGATGGAGGCCACGATTTCACTGAGCGTGTACTCCGTCACAGAGACGGCTTTGCCGTCATAGACCTTTTCCGCGATACGGGGGAGGCCAATGGCACTCTGCCGGGTATGATGGGTCATGGTATAGGCCACCAGCCCGACGCCGCATTCCTGGGCCAGCTGCTCCATAATGGCGGTCTTGCCGATGCCCGGCGGTCCGATCAGCAGAATGGGCCGCTGCCGCACGGTGGGGAAAAGGTAGCTGCCGTCTGCATCTTTGCGCAGATAGGCGCGCAGTGTATGGGCGATTTCCTGTTTTGCTTCCTGGATGTTCATACGCTTCTCCTGTCAGATCAACAGCTTTTTTGCCCACTTGGGCGTTAAATCCGGCCTGCCGGTTCCTTTCAGCAGGACGAATACAGTTTCGTAGTCCGGCGGCTGGGTGGGATAGACACCGTCGCCGTCTGTAAAATAGAGCAGGGCTTTCAGCTCCGTCAGGGCATGCTGTGCCCGGAGCGTCTGCACATAGTCGAAGACGGGGCGAAAATCCGTGCCGCCCCGGCCCTGGATGCGAATATGGCGGACGTAGGCGTCCCACTCCTCCGGACTGTGGATCAGGGCCACATCCTGGATGCAGCAGTCACACTGGATGAAATAGACTTTCATCTTGCGGAAAAAGTTCTCCCGCTGGGAGAGAATCTCATACGTCTCCGCCAGAAACTGACGAACCGTCTCGCTGGAGCAGGAGCCGGAGGTGTCAATGGCAATCACCAGTTCACCCAGCCGGTTCACCTCTTTGTACTCCAGCGGCTCAATCAACGGCATGGAGCCGTAATGGGTCAGACCGTAGTTGTAGTAGATATAGTCGAAGCTGTCCTCATCCAGCTCCAATTCCTCCCGCGGGACCATGAAGCGGCGCAGATACCGCCGGTAGTCACAGCGGGCGCGGTCGGCGGGGGAGAGCAGCTCCTCAGAGGAGCCGGCGGCCGTTCCCCGGTGATCGCCGGAGCCCTGCCGGCTCTGGCCGGTGTAGGCCTGTACCTGCTCCCATTGACTGCGGACGCCGGCGGCCGGCTTGTGGTCCCAGAAGCTGTGGTCGTCGAAACGGAAGGCGGCGCACAGCTGCTCCATCGAATAGGGAAAGCCGCCCTGCTGCAGCAAAACGGCGATGCGCTCTGCCGGCAGGGGTTTCGGGCCCAGAACAGCGAAGCAATCGGTCCGGACAGGGTCAGACCGGACCAATCGGGGCTGGGCCTGGATTTCGATCAGCTGTTCCACGGCCATGTCACAGGCCAGATCCCACACTGCCGGGGCCATATCGCCCGGACGGAACAGATGCAGATACAGACAGTGCAGGAGAACATGTAGGTAGCCCCGGCGGACCAGAACGGGGCTGGCGCTGTACTGCCGCAGCAATTCCGGCGGGAAAAAGTACAGCCGGATACCGTCGGTTCCCCAGCCGGACTGCCGGCGGCTGCGATAGGGAAGGCAGGCAAACGCGCCGTCCAAATATGGAAACAGGTCGCACAGTTCGTTGCGGCAGTTCTCAAGCACCTGGAGACTGAGGGCCTCCTGCCGGGAAAAGATATCCATGCGGCACTCCCTCAGAGGGTGAAGTCGCGGTCCCGGAAGCCATATTTCTGCGTTTTGAGCTGCAGCAGCCACACGGTGACACTGGTTTTCCGCTGCCGGATGGCCGACTGCAGGAAGGCGTCAACCAGAGCGGCGTCCAGCCATCCCAGCGCCTCCAGCTGCTGCAGCTGCGGCAGTGCTTCCGCTTCAATCAAGGCCTCGGCCGTGGGGCGGATTCTCCGTTTCAGATAGGCGCCAAAGACCTCCCGCTGGCTTTCGGTCACGCCGTCCGCCAGAAAAAAGCCCCGCAGGGCCACTGCAAGCCGCACCGGTTCCTGGGTGGTTCCGTTGAATTTTTTGTAAAGCTTGTCGCCTTCCTGACCGGAAGCGTTTCTTTCCAGAGCCTGTGATATCCGGGCGACGTCCGATTGGCTGCTGTCCCACATAAGCGGCCCTCCCTGCTGAATTTCCTGCTGCAAGCTGTCGAACTTATTTTATAGCATAACAAAAACAGCGGCCGCAGTCAATCGGCAGCAGGGGAGAAGCCGGATAAATTCCTTGGAAAATCCTATGAATTATGGCTCGATTTTTGCGGTGGAATCTGATATAGTGAAAGAAAAACCGGCAGCGAAACCGGGAAAAAGGAGCGGCGTCTATGACAGATTTTACAGCAGTGGAGAAAAATCTGAAGGCAAGGGGATACGAGGTGCGCCAGTTTGCCACGGGGGCAGAAGCGGCAGCCTATCTGGATGCGGCCATGGACGGCGTGACCGTCGGCATTGGCGGCTCGGCCACGGTGCGGGAACTGGGGCTGTATGAGCTGCTGGCGCGTCACAATACGGTGACCTGGCACTGGGAGCAGCCGGCGGAGGAAGCAAGGCGCAGCGCCATGACAACGGAGGTCTACCTGACGTCGGTTAATGCGCTGGCCGAGACCGGTGAACTGGTGAACATCGACGGCACGGGAAACCGTGTATCTTCCACCCTCTTTGGGCACCGGAAAATCTATTTCCTGATTGGCCGCAACAAACTGGCCGCGGACTATGACAGCGCGGTCTGGCGGGCCAGAAATGTGGCAGCGCCCCAGCGGGCCCGGCAGCTGCAGGCCAAAACCCCCTGTGCGGAGCGGGCGGACCGGTGTTATGACTGCAAAAGCCCCGGCCGGATTTGCCGCGGTATGGTGACTCTGTGGGGCCCCATGGCCGGCATGGAGGCAGAGGTACTGCTCATCGACCAGGAGCTGGGCCTGTAAATAACGCATCAGAGA
>CAMBCW010000162.1 GCA_945864925.1 uncultured Clostridia bacterium | reverse complement strand
CTTTCCGGCGGCTGTCAAACTGCCGCCATGCTGGCTGCGGAGTACGGCGGAAGCGTCCACGTAGTGGACAACCACCGGATTTCGGTGACCCTGCGCCAGTCGGTCCTGGAGGCAAAACATCTGGCCAGTCAGGGAAAAACAGCCCAGGAAATCGCCGCGTATCTGGAGCAGGACGGACTGGAGTCCAGTATCTACGTGGCAGTGAACACACTGGAATACCTGAAGAAAAGCGGCCGGGTCACGGCCGCCGGGGCCGCCATTGGAACCATTCTGAATATCAAGCCTGTCCTGCAGATTCAGGGCGGTAAGCTGGACGCCTATAAAAAAGCACGGGGCATGTCTGCGGCCATGCAGGCCATGATCGACGGATTGAAGCAAGATCAGGCGGGGCGCTTCGCCGGTCAGAAGCTGACAATCCGCGCCGCCTATTCCGGGGATGCCGAAGCCGGAGCCGCCTGGCAGGCAGAACTGCAAAAGGCGTTCCCGGAAATGACCATCGGGCTGGACCCCCTGCCCATCAGTATTTCCTGCCATACCGGCGAAGGTGCCCTGGGCGTCGGAATGATGAAAGACATTTTTTGAGAAGTAAAAAATCCGTCACCAGAAAAGCGAAGGAGGGACATGGAACATGAGCCGCATCAGGCTGGGAAGATGGATTGGAACCATCCTCTGTTTTCCGGGATCCTTCGTGGGATGGAAGCCACAGAGCAAAAAGCAGCGGGGGAACACGGCTGGCGTTGGTTCTGCGTTGTTGGAATCATAGAGATCCTTGCCGGATGTATCGCGTTATTGAAGCCGGTGGAGGAAGCGCTGACCATGCATGTGACTGTCGGCCTTGTGCTCCTGATTCAGGCCGCTGCGTTTTTCCATAAAGCTGGTGCAGAGTTTCGAAGCAGCAGGAGGTCATATTTATGAATGGCAAGGCGCCGAAAGCTTTTTTTGAAAGTCGCCGGCCCACATGGTCATGGTGCTTCGGTCCGCTGGTTATTCGCAATTTCACTTGGGATCGGAGGGAAAGCGTTTGCTGAAAGAAAAATAATGAACCTGCAGGCCAAAGCCAGCCCAAAAGGCGTGCGCTGGTCTCTGCATGACGAAATCCGTAGACGGCTGCGGACAGGCAAGCAGAAGCTTGCTTCAAGAATATAAAACAGATTTTTGGAAGGAGAAATCAACATGGGTATTGGAAATCAAGTAAAGAAGACAGCATTACGGACGGCCTTTGGCTATCTGGAGAAGAATCCGGAAGAAAATGCGCTCAAGCTGATGAGCTGGGTGGACAAGCTGGCCGGAGACGGCCCCGACAGTTTCCCGGTCCAGCGTGCGGCCGTCCGTAAAGTCCTGGAGGATCCGGATAACAACATGTACCAGCTTACTATGAGCATTCTGAAAGAGATCGACAACGATGTGCTGAAGGCCACCTTTGAGAACTTCTTCCTGAATGCCAACATCATTGGTTGGCCCCGTCAGGAGGAGTGCCGCAAGAAATACGGCTGTAACATCCCATGGGCGATCCTCTTAGACCCTACCTCCGCCTGCAATCTGCACTGCACCGGCTGCTGGGCAGCAGAATACGGCAATAAGCTGAACCTGACCTTTGACGAGATTGATTCCATCATCCGCCAAGGCAAGGAGTTGGGCGTTTACATGTACATCTACACCGGTGGTGAGCCTTTGGTACGGAAAAAGGATATCATGGCCCTGTGCGAAAAGCACTCGGACTGCCAGTTTCTGTCCTTTACCAATGCGACACTGATTGATGAGGCGTTCGCTGACGAAATGCTGCGGGTAAAGAACTTTATCCCTGCCATCTCCCTGGAGGGCTTCGAGATGGCCACCGACGGCCGCCGGGGCCAGGGCGTCTATCAGAAGGTTATCCGGGCCATGGAGATTCTGAAAGCAAAGCACCTGCCCTTCGGTATCTCCGCCTGCTATACCAGTGCTAACCTGGATTCCATCAGCTCCTACGAGTTCATGGATCACATCATCGAACTGGGAGCCAAGTTCATCTGGTATTTCCACTATATGCCCGTGGGCAACGACGCCAGCCCTGAGCTGCTGCCCTCCCCTGAACAGCGGGAGTTCATGTATCACCGTATCCGGGATATCCGGGCAACCAAGCCCATCTTTGCTATGGACTTCCAGAATGACGGCGAGTATGTGGGCGGCTGCATCGCCGGCGGCCGGCGTTATCTGCACATCAATGCAAACGGCGATGCGGATCCCTGCGTGTTCATCCACTATTCCGACTCCAACATCCGCGAAAAGACGCTGCTGGAGTGCCTGCAAGGCCCCATCTTCATGGCTTACCATGATGGACAGCCCTTCAATGACAACATGCTGCGCCCCTGCCCCATGCTGGAGAATCCGGAGAAGCTGCGGAAAATTGTTGCCGAAACCGGCGCCCATTCCACCGATCTGCAGTCTCCCGAAAGCGCAGAGCATCTGTGCGCCAAATGCGACGCCTATGCCAAAAACTGGGTCGGCACCGCGGACAGACTGTGGGAGTGCAGCTGTAAGCGCAAAGCGGAAGAGAAGCAGTAACCATTCCGCTGAAATAACCGATCCGCAGGCCCAGGATCAGCTTTGCAAGACCATCGAGGAGCACGATACGTTCCTTCTCCGGGACAAAAAGGAGGACCTGCGGATCAATCTGCTCAAAACAATTGGAATGACCCAAAAAATGGAAGGCCATGCTTCCTGTTTCCCTGCGGTGCTGAGTGAAACAGAGTATCAAATGGCTTCAAAAGACATCTCTATTTTGCGGAATTGCTATGGGAAAGAAAAAAACAAAGAAACATACAGAACCTGTTGATTGCCATCCCAATGTGCGGTATACGGTTGATAAAAAGAACGGGCTCAGTTCCGCGCAAGTACAAGAATATGTGCAAAACGGATGGACCAATCAAGCGGTGGAACCTCCGACGAAAACCATACCTGAAATTATCAAGAGCAACCTATTTTCATATTTTAATTTGGTCTTTGCCGTACTGGCCGTGCTGTTGACTGTCGCGGGATCGTTTCGGAATATGTCATTCCTTCTGATTGTCGCGGCAAACTTGTTGATCGGCATCGTGCAGGAAATCCGTGCGAAGAAAGTACTGGATCATCTCTCTGTCCTGAATTCGCCAACGGCTCTTGTGATCCGAGACGGTCAGCAGTCGGAAATTCCAGCAGAAGAATTGGTGCTGGACGACATCGTAATTTTTCGGGCGGGAAACCAAATTTGTGCAGATGCCGTTGTGGTAGACGGAGAAGCAGCCGTCAATGAGTCGCTGTTAACCGGTGAGACGGATGAGATATTTAAAAGACCGGGCGATACATTGATGTCCGGGAGCTTCGTCGTTTCCGGAGCGTGCCGCGCCAGATTGGAGAAGGTTGGTGCAGATTCCTATATCTCTCAGTTGACACTCGAAGCCAAGGCCATGAACCGAAAAGAACAATCCGAGATGATTCGTGTCCTCGATAAGCTGGTAGGCGTCGTGGGAATCCTGATCATCCCCATTGGTCTCCTGCTTTTTGGGCAGCAGTATTTCCTTTCAAACGCCTCTTTCAGCAGCAGTATCGTCTCTATGGTTGCAGCCGTGATTGGAATGATTCCGGAGGGGCTGTATCTTCTGGCAAGTGTCGCTCTTGTAATCAGTGTCATGCGGCTTGCGTCCCAAAAAGTTCTCGTTCATGACATGAAGTGCATCGAGACCCTGGCCCGGGTCGATGTTCTGTGTGTGGACAAGACGGGTACCATTACAGAAAATAATATGCAAGTGATCAGCACCATTCCGATGGAGGGGTACAACCCCTCGACTGGATCTGGGCTGAAAACAAGGATCAGCGATCTTGTTGTATCCATGCCGGATGGCAACATAACAATGCAAGCACTGAAACGGTTCTTCAAGACGCCGTCAGGTCAAAAGGCAGACGCGGTGATCCCGTTTTCATCGACCTATAAGTATTGCGGAGCTGTTTTTCCAGATGACGCATACGTCCTTGGCGCACCGGAGTTTGTTCTCCGGGAGGACTACGAGAAATTCAAAGTACTGATTGAAAATTACAGTTCTGACGGTTATCGTGTGCTTGTATTTGGCAGATACAGCGGCGTTCCGGATGGGAAAGAGCTGACGGAAGCCGTTACGCCCCTTGGACTCATTCTCCTTTCCAATCCCATCCGCAAGGATGCGCCCGAGACTTTCCAATATTTTGCGGAACAGGGCGTCGCGATCAAAGTCATCTCCGGCGATCATCCTGTGACGGTCTCGCAGGTTGCAGTGGAGGCGGGCATCGCGGATGCGTCGAACTATATCGATGCGTCCTCTCTTCATACAGAGGAGGAAATACGCGAGGCCGCGGTCCAATATACCGTATTCGGACGCGTGACGCCGGATCAGAAACGGCAGTTGGTTCACGCCTTACAGAGCGCAGGCCACACAGTCGGTATGACAGGAGACGGGGTCAATGATGTTCTTGCCCTGAAGGATGCGGATTGCTCTGTCGCCATGGCGTCCGGATGCGACGCTGCTGCACAGGTCTCTCAGCTGGTCCTGCTGGAATCCGATTTTGCCGCGATGCCATCGGTGGTGATGGAAGGCCGGCGGGTGGTCAACAACATGGAACGCTCAGCAAGCCTGTTTCTGGTCAAGAATATATTCTCATTCCTCATGGCAGTGTTCTCACTATGCTTCGTGATCACCTACCCGCTGGAGCCCTCGCAGGTGTCCCTGATCAGCATGTTTACCATAGGCATACCTGGCTTTTTCCTTGCCCTGCAGCCCAATGGGGATATCATCCATGGCCGATTCTTATCAAATGTTCTTATTAAAGCTTTACCCGCTGGTCTGACAGATTTTCTTGTTGTAGGCGCTCTTGTCGTATTTGGCAGGGTCTTTGGTGTGAACGAAACCGATATTTCGACCGCATGTACTATGCTGCTGGCGATTGTTGGCTTTATGATCCTCTATCATATCAGCAGGCCCCTGAACCTGTTAAGATGGTGCGTTTTGGGTGGATGCATCGTCGGGCTTCTTGTCTGCAGCATTTGGCTTGGCGACATATTCGGGATTGAACACATGTCCATGGAGTGCGTGATGCTGTTTGTGGTCTTCGCCATTGTGACAGAGCCTGTCTTGCGTTACAGTACAATTCTGGTGGAGAAGATAGGGAAGATAATTTTACATAAAAAGCGGGGCAAAATGCTGGATGCTGAGAAGAAATAAGAGATATTTTGTTTTTCGCTTTGTATGATAATGGCAGATAGAATACAGCAGCCCGCAGGTCCTTCAAGACCCTGCGGGCTGCTGCGGCGCGCTCCGATGGAAACCGTTTGTATGAAAATCCGGGATCAGCTGGACGGCGCATGACGGTCCTGCTGATCCGACGAGGATTGGCTTCGGAATCTGGCGGGTCTGTCCCAAATTCTGTGTAAACACCGCAGAGCGATGCAAAATAGAGCTAA
>CAMBCW010000161.1 GCA_945864925.1 uncultured Clostridia bacterium | reverse complement strand
GTATCTCTCCACCCCTATGTTCCAGGAATAACTCCCCAGACGAAACAAGCCTTCCCCCGCCGGTTCGGCGGGGGAAGGCTGTTTTTTCTGGGAAACAGGGGGTCACCCCTCTTCCGGCGGGGCCGGAAGCTTGTCCTGGCGAGGCAGCCGCCGGATGCTCCGCCAGACGCTCACCAGGGCCAGGGTGCAGGCGCACCCTTCGGCGATGGGGCCGGCGTAGAGGATGCCCTCCAGCCCCCAGAGCTGGGGCAGAACGGCCAGCAGGGGCAGCAGAAACAACCCCTGGCGGGAGGCCGACAGGACGGTGCCCTGGCGCACGTTGCCGATGCTGGTAAAGTAGTTCACCGACAAGGGCTGAACCCCGGTCACGCAGATCATGAACAGGAAGATCTGCAGGTATTCCTCGGCAAACTGGAAGTACAGGGGGTCCCCCGAGCCAAAGATGGCCGCGATCTGGTGGGGGAAGAGCTGGAACAGGGCAAAGGCCACCAGGCCGATGAGCAGGGCCACGATGAGGGCTTTGCGGTAGGCCAGGCGCACCCGGCTGTACTTTCCCGCCCCCATGTTGAAGCTGAAAATGGGCTGGCACCCATGGGCCAGGCCCACGGAGAAGGAGATGACAATGGTCTGCACCTTGGCGATGATGCCGGAGACCGCCAGGGGAATGTCGCTGCCGTAGATGGACAGGGCGCCATATTTGCTCAGCAGGTTGTTCATGACGATGTTGACCACCATCATCATGATGTGGTTGAGGAAGTTGGCGGTGCCCAGCTGGCAGATCTCTTTGACCTTCTCCGCCCGCAGCTTCAGCGTTTGCCGGGTCACCCGCACCCCTTTAAACCGGGGCAGGTAGCGCAGGCACAGCAGGAAGGAGAGGACCTGGCCAAGGACCGTGGCCAAAGCCGCCCCCTGAATGCCCCACTGGAAGACCATCATGAACAGCCAGTCCAGCACGATGTTTACCACCGCCCCGGACACGGTGCAGGCCATGGAGTATCGGGGACTGCCGTCCCCCCGGATAAGGGTGGAGGCCCCTGTGGACGCCAGATGGAAGGGTAGGCCCAGGGCGGTGATGCCCAGGTAGCTCTGGCCGTAGGGGAAAACCGCGTCGGTGGCGCCGCACAGGCGCAGGATGGGGTCTCGCAGCAGAAAGACCACGGCTCCCAGGATCACTCCCAGCAGCATTAGAAAGGTCAGACCCGTGCCCAGGTATTCCGCTGCCGCCTTTCGCTTGCCCCGTCCCAGATTCAAATTGTAACTGGCGGCGGTACCCACGCCGGCCAGCTGCGCCAGGGCCATGGCCAGGGACACCGTGGGAAAAGCCACATTGGTGGCCGCGTTGCCCAGCATCCCCACAATGTGGCCGATGAAGATCTGGTCGGTGATGTTATAGGCCGAGGAGACCAGCATACTGATGATGGAGGGGATGGCAAACTGCCGGATCAGCCCTCCCACCGGCGCATGGCCCAACGGATTGGGCCGGTCCGCTCTGGTCACAGACTCATCCACAGTCCCCGCTCCCCCTTCTCTTTTGTTCTTCCAGCACCTGATTCATGGTTTTTTGCAGGGTGCGCAGGGCCCGCTCCAGGGTTTCGCGCTCCTGGGGCGTCAGGGTGCCCACCAAACGCTGGTCCAAATCCAACAGCTCCCGATGAACCCCCGCAAAGCGCGCCTTGGCTTCCTCGGTGAGATAGAGACGGTTGCGCCGCCGGTCTGCCGGGTCGCGTTCCCGGCGAAGCAAGCCCTTGGCCTCCAGGGATTTCACCCGCCGAGCGGTGGAGGCCTTGTCGGCATAGACCAAGGCCGTCAGCTCCTCCTGGGTGATCCCCTCTACATAATATAAGGACATATAAAACGGTTCCTCTGCCGCCGTCAGGCCATAGGGCGCCAGGGCGCTGCTGAGATAGACCAAGGTCTTTCGGGACAGCAGGGTAATCCAACGCAGGGTACTCGGTTCCATGGGGCATCCCTCCTGGGGCCAGGATAGCACAAATTCGTTGACGGGTCAACGAATTTACCGAAACAAAGAGGCGCTCCGCAGGGAACGCCTCTTTCTCATCCCTTCTCGGCCAGCCAGTCCAGCAGAGCCGCGCACCCTTCCTCCAGGTCGGCATAGGTGGCGTCAAAGTCCCCAGTATACCAGGGATCGGCAATGTCCCGGGGGCGCGGACCGTAGTCCAGCAGCCGGCGGATTTTTCCCGCCGGGTCTCCCCCGGCGATGGTCTTCATGTTCCGCACGTTGGCCTGGTCCATGGCCAGCAGCAGGTCGTACTTGTCATAGTCGGCCCGGGTCATCTGCACCGCCCGGTGGTCCCCAAAGGGCACCCCCATCTGGCGCAGCTTCCGCCGGGCAGGCGGATAAATGGGGTTGCCGATCTCCTCCCGGCTGGTGGCCGCTGACTCGGTCACGCAGTCCATCCCCCGCTCCGCCGCCCGCTGGGCGAAAAGATATTGGGCCATGGGAGAGCGGCAGATATTGCCGTGGCAAACAAATAGTATTTTGGTCATCTCTTATATATCCCTTCTATTTCCCTTCAAAAGGCTTTCAGTTTTGCTATAATAAATTGATTATACCATAGACAAGCGGGCTTTTATAGGAGCATCGTCAAAATTTCTCCAATGTCGCCGTCAATACAAATTGCCTGCATTTGAAGTTCCCTTGGACAGTATGATTTCGATAAGTTGATGCAAATGTAGATTGCCCTGGAATTCTGATAGGTCATTCTCCAAAACGGATATTTGATAATAACCGGGGTATTGCCGCCCACGCCCAGTTCCAGGAAGAGAATATGTTGTCCACGGTGGCGGCGGAGAAACTCCTCATAGCGTTGGGCAGCGGCATACCAGCCTTCATCCTCAACAAAGGTGTCGTCTGCCCGCAGATTCATGGACATGGGCGCACCGCAGACTGGACAGCGGGGTATCAGTTCGCTGGGGATTTTTCGATCCTTTTGTTCGGCCACCATCTTCTTGACAATGGTTTCGTTATCATAGGTCTTTTGGTGGCAGGGCCTGGAACACTGCCACAGGCCGTAGTCACCCTGGGTATAGAACAACCGCCGCTTGTCAAATCCTGCCTTCTGGAAACAGTGATCCACATTGGTGGTCAGCACAAAATAGTCCTTTCCTTGCACCAGCTTCAAAAGCTCCTGATAGACTGGCTTCGGGGCGTTCAAATAGCGATTGATATAGATATACCTGCTCCAATACGCCCAACGTTCTTCCAGGCTGTCAAAGGGATAGAAGCCGCCTGAATACATATCGCGGAAGCCATACTTCGCAATAAAGTCCCCGAAATATTTCTGAAAGCGTTCGCCGGTATAGGTAAACCCCGCGGAAGTGGAAAGCCCGGAACCGGCCCCTATCACCACCGCATCCGCCGTATCCAATTCCTGTTTGAGCCGTACGATATTATCGCAGCAGGCGCTTGTAGATTGCATAGTCGCTGTCCTTGAAAGCATTGAAGATCACCTTGATTTTGTCTGGGTTTTGCCGTTGCCATTCTCCTACCGTTTGTATGGCAATTTCTGCGGCCAGTTCATTGGGAAAATGGAATTCACCGGTAGAGATACAGCAAAAAGCTACGCTGCCAAGCCCAGTTTTCGCCGCCAGCACCAAACAGGTGCGGTAGCAGCTGGCCAGCAGTTCCCGGTCTGTCTGCGTGACGGCTCCACAGATGATCGGGCCGACGGTATGCAGTACATAGCGGCAGGGCAGGTTGTAAGCTTTCGTGATTTTTGCGCTGCCAGTGGGTTCTTCTTCCTTCTGTCCGTCCATGAGGCGGGCACACTCCAAGCGGAGCTGCACCCCTGCATAGGTGTGGATGGCGTTGTCGATGCAGCCGTGACAAGGAACGAAGCAGCCCAGCATCTGGCTGTTGGCTGCGTTGACGATGGCATCCACCGCTAGCGTGGTGATATCTCCCTGCCAGAGATACAGTCCAGGTCGCACCGGCGTCAGGTCTTTCAGCCTTGTCACACCCCGCTCCGCGAGACGCTCCACAAGGTAAGCGTCCTGCATCCGCAAGAAATCCTCACGGGCCGGGACGGGCGGACGCACATTCATCAGGCTGCGCAAAAGCCGCCGCTTTTCCGAGAGAGAATCCGGCACCGGGATATCTTCATATTCTTTTCGTTCTGCCAGCAGATCGCGGAGCAAAAAATTCAATCGCTCGTCCTGCGTCATCGTCTTATCTCCGTTCAATCGCCCTTGCGGGGCAGATTTCAAAGCAATTTCCGCAGTGCAGACAGTGTTCTTGCCGAATAACCACAGGTTTTCTTGAAATGTCGATACACCTCTGCGGACATTTGGAATAGCACAGCTTGCAGCCAATACATTTGTCGGTCACAAAATAGCCGGTTTCTTTTGCCTGTGCGCCGCCGAAGAAGAAGCTGGCCCGTTCTATAGGAAGTTTGGAGAGGTCAAACCATTCTCCGGTTCCTTCGTAAATTTTGAATACTGTGAGCGCGCTGCGGGAGCGTATATCAGGATAAATCTTTTCCATATAGGGATTTTTACGGAACAAGTCGGGCAGCCTGTCCGGCCCGATCTCCTTCGCCTTGCCCTGCACAGACACCGCCACGCAGGAAAGGGTATCTTCGCCCTTCATAGCGGTAAAGGCAACATTTTCATTGCCTTTCAGCCGATCATAAAAGTTCTTGCCCTTTGCCGTCAGGAAGTAAAGGCCGCTTTCATCATAATCCATAATGTCAATAGCACAGGTGACAGGACGACCTTGGCTGTCCACGGTTGCAAAAATGGAAGAGTGGATATGATCCACAATGTATTCCAGATAATCTTTTGTCTGCATCAGAAGCCTCTCAAAATCAAGGGTTCCCCCAGATCTATCCAGGGGAACCCTGCCGTGATACTTACAGGTCGTACTCCTTGGGCGGATTGCCGGAGAAGTCAGCGATTACCGCATGGGCATCCTTCAAATAGAACACTTCAAAGATGGGGTTGGTAGCTTCGCCGTACTGCCCCTTGACGATGGGGTTCTGGATGCACATCTCCTTGGCGGCCATGTTGTTTTCGAAAACAGCCTCGCCGTTCAGACGAATCCACGCATAAGCCGGGCTGGAAACAGAAACCTCGATGTTGGGGTTGGCCTGCATATCCTTGTAGACGTCCTTTTGGTTGTTGGTGCAAAACCACAGCTTGCCGTTCATCTCGCCGGCAAACATGAAGGGGCGGCACTTGGCCTTACCATCACGGCCAACCGTGGCCAGATACTGCACGGGATTTTCCTGCAAAAACTTTACAACATCATTCATAATGAATACCTCCTGGTTGGAATATGGGTTTGGGGGATTGCAACTTTTATCTTGCAAGATTATAATAATTCCGTAAGCATCAATTGTAAAGTAAGCACTTTATTGTGCTATAGTCACCAGAAAGAAACTATTGGAAGGTGTGATACCATGCAGCAAATGAAAGAATTACCTGCCTGTC
>CAMBCW010000160.1 GCA_945864925.1 uncultured Clostridia bacterium | reverse complement strand
TGGATTCGGCGGGTAATTTCTGGTTTATGGAGATGAATGTCCGCCTGCAGGTGGAGCACACCGTGACGGAGATGCTGACCCGTATGGATCTGGTGAAATGGCAGATCCGGGTGGCGGCCGGCATTCCGTTGAATTTCACCCAGGACGATATTGTCCTGAAGGGCTGCGCAATTGAATGCCGGATCAACGCCCTGGCCCCGGGCCGGGTGAGTCTGCTCCATGTACCCGGCGGCCCCTTTGTGCGGTTTGATACCTGCCTGGTCTCCGGCGCCCAGGTTACGCCCTACTACGACGCCCTGCTGGGCAAATTGATCGTCTACGCGGGTACCCGGGAGGAGACGCTGCGCAAGCTCAAAGCGGCGCTGTGTGAACTGGTCATCGACGGTGTGCCCCACAATCTGGAGGAACAGCTGCGGCTGTTGGAGGACCGCCGGTTTATGGACGGCAGCTATGATCTGACTTTTTTGGAACCGTAGGTGAGAGCCCATATGAAGTTTCATCAGCCAAAAAATGAATTGGAGCAGGGAGGAAGGGCCGAGGCACCGGTGCATCAGGACGAAAGCGAGCCGGAGCGGACCTGCCCCAACTGCCATAAATCCATTGCCGTCAGCCGTTTGTGGGCCAATCAGAACACCTGCCCCTGCGGATATCACTTCCGGATTTCAGCCCGGCAGCGCATCCGCCTGCTGACAGACCGGCATTCTTTCCGGGAACTGGACGGGGACCTGCAGGCCCGGGACCCCTTGGAGTTTGCGGGCTATGAGGCCAAGCTGGAGACGGCGAGAATCTCCAGCAATGAGGCAGAGGCCGTCCTGTGCGGCACGGCCTCCATCCTGGGCCAGCCCTGCTGCCTGTTTGCCATGGAGCCGGCCTTTATGATGGGCAGCATGGGGACGGTAGTGGGAGAGAAGATCACCCGCCTGTTTGAATACGCCCTGGCCCACCGGCTGCCTGTGGTGGGCTGCACGGTCTCCGGCGGAGCCAGAATGCAGGAGGGGCTGCTGTCCCTGATGCAGATGGCCAAGACCAGTGCGGCGGTCCGGCGTCACAGCGACGCGGGATTGTTTTATCTGACCCTTTTGACCGACCCTACCGCCGGCGGCGTCACGGCCAGCTTTGCCATGGAGGGGGATATTCTCCTGGCGGAGCCCGGGGCCACGATCGGCTTTGCCGGCGCCCGGGTCATTGAACAGACCACCCGCCGGCAGCTGCCCAAGGGCTTCCAAAAGGCGGAATTTCTGCAGGAACACGGCTTTGTGGACGCCATTGTACCCCGCAAGGCCCTGCGGGAGACCATCGGTATGCTGCTGCAGATCCACGGGGAGGAGGGTCGCCATGAAAATCACGCCGTATGAGCGGGTGAAAACCGCCCGGGACAGCAAGCGTCCCACGGCCATGGACTATATTACCCATGTGTTTACCGACTTTTTTGAACTCCACGGCGACCGGCGCTATGGCGACGACAGGGCTGTCGTGGGCGGTGTGGCCAGGCTGGAGGGACGGCCTGTGACGGTGCTGGCCACGGAAAAGGGCCACACCACCCGGGAACACATGGCCCGGGGCTTTGGTTCGCCGGAGCCGGAGGGCTACCGCAAGGCTCTGCGCCTGATGAAACAGGCGGAAAAATTCCACCGGCCGGTGATTTGCTTCATCGACACCGCCGGCGCCTGCTGCGGTGTCGGCGCTGAGGAACGGGGCCAGGGCCAGGCCATCGCTGAGAATCTCATGGAGCTGTCGGCCCTGAATACGCCGGTGATCTCCATTCTGATCGGCGAGGGCGGCAGCGGCGGGGCCCTGGCGCTGGCTGTGGCCGATCGGGTCTGGATGCTGGAAAACGCCGTGTATTCCGTGATCTCCCCCGAGGGCTGCGCCAGTATCCTGTGGAAGGATGCGAAAAAAGCGGAGGAAATGGCGGCAAATTTAAAACTGACAGCCAAGGATGCATTGACACTTTCCGTCATTGAGCATATGATAGCAGAGACGGATCTGGGTCAACCCTCCTTTTATGACAGGCTGCGGGCCGAGCTGTCGGCGGAGCTGGAGCAGCTCTCGGCTGACAGCCAGCTGCTGCAGCATCGATATGAGCGATTCCGCCGGTTTGGCGCGGAACAGGAAAGGGAAATCAACCCATGATGATCTATCAAAACTTTTGCCGGGAGGAATTTGACGACGCCGGCAGACTCACCGGAATTCAGTTCCATTATCCCGACAATTTCAACTTCGGCTATGACGTGGTGGACGTTCTGGCAGCCCGGACTCCGGAGGCCCGGGCCATGGTCTGGTGCAGCAGCGAGGGAGAGGCACGCGTCTTTACCTTTGCCGAGGTCAGCCGCCGCAGCAACCAGGCGGCCAATGTCCTGCGCCGCGCCGGAATCCGCCGGGGCGACCATGTGATGGTGGCCCTGAAGCGGCACTATGTCTATTGGTTCCTGGCCGTGGCGCTCCACAAGCTGGGTGCCGTACTGGTGCCCGTGACCCACATGCTGACGGTCAGCGATCTGGTCTACCGCATGGGCTGCGTGCCGGTGAAGGGCATTGTCTGCACGCCTCAGAATAATGTGCCCCGGAAGATACGGGAGGCTGCCGCCCAGAAGGCGCCGGACTGCCGGCTCTGGACTGTGGAAGAGGATGTGGAAGGGTTTGAAAACCTGACCCGCGCCATGGAGACTGCGCCGGTGGATCTGCCCCGGCAGGAGACGGCGGTTCACGATCCCATGCTCCTGTATTTCACCTCCGGCACCACAGGCTATCCGAAAGGCGTCATCCACGATTTTGCCTATCCGCTGGCCCATGCGGTGACAGCCCGCTACTGGCAGCAGGCGGAGGAGGGCGGTCTGCATTTCACGGTGGCGGAAACGGGCTGGGCCAAGGCATCCTGGGGCAAGCTCTATGGCCAGTGGCTGGTGGGCAGCGCCGTCATGATTTTTGACTTCGACAATTTTGATCCCAAGCAGCTGACGACCATCATCAACCGCTTCGGCGTGACCTCCTTCTGTGCGCCGCCCACGGTCTACCGCTATCTGATCCGCAAGGGGATTCCGGACATGCCCACACTGCGCCATGCAGCCACGGCCGGTGAGCATCTGAACCAGGAGGTTTCCCGCCGGTTTACCCAGCGGACAGGCCTGCCCCTGGCGGAGGGTTATGGGCAGACGGAGACGACTTTGCTGCTGGCCAATTTCCGGGGCGATGACCCGGTGGTCGGTTCTTTGGGTACGCCGTCGCCTTTGTACCGGATTGAGCTGCGCAATGCCGACGGCAGCCGGACGGCTCCGGGCGAGATCGGGGAGATTGTGCTCCTCCCGCCGGCACAGGGAAAGCAGCTGGGCCTGTTTACCGCGTATCTGAACAACGACGCCCTGTATGAAGCTGCCTGGGCCGGCGGCGTCTATCACACCGGTGATGCGGCCTGGCAGGATGAAACCGGCCGTTTCTGGTTCCACGGCCGGTTTGACGATCTGATCAAGACCGGCGGCTTCCGGGTGGGACCTTATGAGGTGGAGAATGTCCTCATGGAGCACCCGGCGGTTTTGGAGTGCGCCGTCATGGGCGTGCAGGACCCGCTGCGGGGCCAGGCCATCAAGGCTGTGGTGGTGCCTGCACCGGGCTATGCCCCCACCAAGGAACTGGAAAAAGAATTGCGGGAATTCTCCAATGCCCGGATGGCGGAGTATAAGTGGATCCGCTATCTGGAGTTCACAGCGGAGATTCCCAAGACCATCAGCGGAAAAATCTGCAAAGCGGCCCTGCGGCAATAGGGAGAACCTCCCGCCGGGCCAAACCGAACGGGAGGAACTCCGATGGCAGAACGGGTCAAAAACATGCGCGATGCGCTGATTCAGGCGGGGATCGGGGAGATCAACGCCCATGGCGTCACAGGCTTTTCCATCCGCCGGGTGGCGGAGGCCTGCGGCGTGTCCTGCGCGGCGCCTTACAAGCATTTTAAGGACAAGCGGGAATTCATCGCCGCCATTATCGACTATGTCAATGAACAGTGGCGCCTGCGGCAGCAGGAGGTGCTGGCCCAGACGGAGGGTCTGCGGCAGCAGATCGTGGAAGTCAGCGTGAACTATATCCGCTTTCTGATGGAAAAGCCCTATTACCGCGCCATCCTCATGCTGAAAGATGAGGAGTTTGATAATATTTACCATAAGATGCGCGGCCATCTCAGCAGCCGCAGCCAACAGCTGGAGGCGGATTTCTTTGCTGTGGCCGGCATGGACCCGCCCACCCAGAAACGGAAGCTATTCCTGGTCCGGGCGCTGATTTTCGGCGCCATCTTCATGTTCGATACGGGAGAACTGGAATATAACGAGGATACCATGGAAATGATCCGCTATAACATCGACCGGGAGTTTGACCTGCCGTAGAACAGCAAGGGACTTCCCAAATGCGCCGCGATGTGGTATGCTTAAAAGAACAGAAAGGCGGGCGCAGGATGGAACTGACCAATCTCCATGTGATCAAAGAACTATTAACCCGGCATGGGTTTCATTTTTCCAAGGCCAAGGGGCAGAATTTCCTGACCCAGGCCTGGGTGCCCCAACGCATGGCCCAGGAGGCCGGAGTGGAACGGGACTGCGGTGTGCTGGAGGTAGGCCCCGGCATCGGTCCTCTGACCCAGCAGCTGTGTCTGCGGGCCGGGAAGGTGGCTGCGGTGGAAGTGGACCAGCGGCTCAGGCCTGTGCTGGCAGAGACCCTGGGAGAATTTGAGAATCTGGAAGTGGTGTTCGGCGATGTGCTGAAGCTGGACATTCCGGCGCTGGTGCGGGAAAAATTCGGCGGACTGCGGCCCAAGGCCTGTGCCAACCTGCCCTACTACATCACGTCGGATATTTTGGCCGCGCTGCTGGAGGCACGATGCTTTGAAACTGTGACTGTCATGGTCCAGAAAGAGGTGGCCCAGCGGATCTGCGCGGCCCCCGGTTCGGAGGCCTACGGGGCCTTCACGGTGTTCTGCCAGTACTACGCCCAGCCGGAAATCCTCTTTGACGTGCCGGCGGGGTGTTTCATCCCCCAACCCAAGGTGACCTCCGCCGTGCTGCATCTGACGGTGCGGGACCGGCCGGTGTGTCCGGTTTCCGATGAAAAGCTGTTCTTCCGGGTGGTGCGGGCCAGCTTTGCCCAGCGGCGCAAGACCCTGGTCAACGGCCTGTCCGGTGCGTTTGGCAGTCTGTCCAAGGAGCAGCTGGCCCGGTGTGTGGCGGACTGCGGATTTGCGCCCAATGTCCGGGGCGAGACCTTGTCCATTGCGGAATTTGCCTGCCTGGCCGATGCCATCGGACGGCAGCTCTCCGGCGGAAATTGATGGGGTTGTTTGAAACGCGCATGATTTTTACAACCACAAAAGCCGCATTTTGTTCAAAATTTCCATGGAAATTATAATAAAATCGTGGTATAATATTGTTAAGCGCAGGAACCGGTGAGCGCGGTTCCTGCGCTTTTTGCAGGATTGCCGC
>CAMBCW010000159.1 GCA_945864925.1 uncultured Clostridia bacterium | reverse complement strand
ATTCCTCTACGTCTCGTGGGCTCGGAGATGTGTATAAGAGACAGGGCCGGGACGGTGCTGGCCTTCGCCCGGGCCCTGGGCGAGTACGGCGCCACCAGTATGATCTGCGGCTATACGCCGGGCCGCACCGCAACCATCTCCACCACTGTCTATCAATTGTGGCGCACCAATGACGACGCCATGGCCTTTCGGTGGGTACTGATCAATATGGCTGTTTCCGCGGTGGTGCTGCTGGCGGTGAACATGCTGGAGAAAAAGCAAAAACCCGGAAGGAGGACTGCTTGATGGCCCTTCAGGTGGAGATCGAGAAAACCATGGGCAGTTTTCATCTGCAGGTGCGCTTTGAGGCCGGTGCAGAGGTGCTGGCCCTGCTGGGTGCCTCCGGCTGCGGCAAGAGCATGACCCTCAAATGTATTGCTGGTATTGAGACGCCGGACCGGGGAAAAATCGTCCTGGATGGCGTAACCCTGTTTGATTCGGAGCGCCGTATCAATCTGCCGCCGCAGAAGCGGCGTGTGGGCTGTCTGTTTCAGCAATACGCCCTGTTCCCGCATATGACTGTGGCCCAGAATATTGCCGCCGGTATCCGGGACAGGGCCAATCGGGATGCTGCCCTCCGGGAAATCCTTCGGGCCATGCGGCTGGAGGGCATGGAGCAGAAAAAGCCCCATCAGCTCTCCGGCGGCCAGCAGCAGCGGGTGGCTCTGGCCCGGATTCTGGTCAACCAGCCGGAGGTTTTGCTCCTGGACGAGCCCTTCTCGGCGCTGGACACCCACCTGCGGTTTCAGCTGGAACAGGAATTGCGGGACGCCATTGCCCGCTTCGGCAAGACCGTGATCTTGGTTTCGCACAATCGGGATGAGGTGTTCCGGCTCTCTGAGCGGATCGCCGTCCTGAGCAACGGCTGCATGGAAACCTGCGGCTCCAGACATGCGGTTTTTGCCGATCCCAAGACCCGGAACGGTGCCGTTCTGACGGGGTGCAAAAATATTTCTGCCTTGCAGTGGCAGGAGGGCGCGCAGTTTTGGGCGCCGGATTGGGGCCTGGCCCTGACAGCGCCCCGCCGGGATCCCGGGGCCACGGCTGTGGGCATTCGGATGCATGACCTGTGTCCCGGCAGCGGCGAGAACACCGTCCGTTTCCGTGTGGTGGAGGAGGTGGAGAATCCATTCTCCTATACGGTGTTTCTGCAGCCCCTGGGCACCGACGCCCCCGATTCCTTGGGGTGGGAGACGGATAAACAGACCTGGAACGCCATGCGGGCGGCGGAAATTTCGCTCCGGCTGCCGCCGGAATCGCTGCTGCTGCTGTATGAGGATGAAAGGAACGGATAAACGATGAAAAAAGTCAAAGTTGAAGAGGCTGTGGGTCTGACGCTGTGTCACGATATCACCGCCATGCGGGATGGTTTCAAAGGCGCAGCCTTCCGCCGCGGCCATGTGATTACGGAAGAGGACATTCCCAAGCTGCTGGATTTGGGAAAACGCATGGTGTTCATCTGGGAAGAGAATGCCGGGGAGCTCCATGAGGAGGACTGCGCCCGCCGTCTGGCGGCCATGGCGTCGGTAGAAGGCGCCCACTACACGGAGCCCTCTGAGGGTAAGGTCCTGCTGATGGCCGATACCAGAGGTATGTTCCGGGTGGATACGGCGCTGCTGCAGGCGATCAACTCCATTGGCGATATCACCATTTCCACACTGCCGGATCACTATCCTGTGGAAGCTGGCGCCCGGCTGGCTTCCATGCGCATTGTCCCCCTGGTGACCCAGGAAGCGCAGATCATCCGGGCAGAGGAGCTGTGCCGGGGGAAAAAGCTCCTGGATCTGAAGCCCTACCATCCCAGAAAGCTGGGCGTGGTCATTACAGGCTCGGAGATTTACACCGGCCGTATTCAGGACAAATTTGAGCCGGTGGTGCGGGCCAAGATGAAGCAGTATCCCTGTGAAATTGTGGGCGTGACCATCTGCGACGACAACCTGGACATGATTGTGGAGGCGGCCAAAGCGCATCTGGCAGCCGGAGCGGACTTCCTGGTGTTCACGGGCGGTATGTCCGTGGATCCGGACGACCTGACGGCCACAGCCATCCGGCAGCTGGGCGCCGAGATTGTCACCCATGGCCTGCCGGCCCAGCCGGGCAATATGACGCTGGTGGCCTATCTGGGAGATGTTCCCATTCTGGGTGTACCAGGCGCAGCCATCAGCATGCCCACCACCATGTTCGACGTGCTGCTGCCTCAGATCTTTGCCGGGGACAGATTCACCAAGCGGGAGCTGGTCAACCTGGCCGACGGCGGCCTGTGCCAGCTGTGCAAATCCTGCCATTTCCCGAATTGTACCTTTGGCCGGTATTGATAAAAAAGAAGGCTCCCTGGACAGGGAGCCTCAGCGTGTCGGAAAAGTCTTTTCGACACGCTTTCGTTTCAAGCAGGCTTGAAACGATCAGGACTTGCATCGGGCTGCGCGCACGCCAAAGGCGCACGCTTGCCCGATTCAGGTTCAAAATTCCAGGCGCATGTCCCGGAATTTTGAAGATTTCATTTTATTTTCCCGCCTGCGGGCGGGAAAACTCTGCGAGGCGTTCCCACTGGAGGTACTTGTAAACGCTGCGTCATAAGGTTGATCGACAGCCTGAGGCTCCCTGGACAGGGAGCCTTCCTTTTGTCAGCAGCAGTCTGCTCTTAGGACAGCTCGATCATATTGGTATAGAGCTGGTAATATTTTCCCTTCAGCTTCAGAAGCTCCTCATGGCTGCCCCGCTCAATCACCCGGCCCTGCTCCAGCACCAGAATGGCGTTGGCGTGGCGGACCGTGGACAGACGGTGGGCGATCACAAACACCGTCCGGCCTTCCATGAGGCCGTCCAGGCCCTTTTCGATGAGCTTTTCCGTCCGGGTGTCGATGGAGGAGGTGGCCTCGTCGAGAATCAGCACCGGCGCCTGGGATACGGCGGCCCGGGCAATGGCCACCAGCTGCCGCTGGCCCTGGCTCAGATTGGCGCCGTCGGAGTAGAGCACCGTGTCGTAGCCCTGGGGCAGATGGGAGATGAAATAGTGGGCGTTGGCGATTTTGGCGGCCTGGATGCAGTCGTCGTCGGTGGCGTCCAGGCGGCCGTAGCGGATGTTCTCCATGACCGTGCCGGTGAACAGGTGGGTATCCTGAAGCACCATACCCAGGGACCGGCGCAGATCGTCCTTCCTGATGTCCCGGACGTCGATGCCGTCGTAGGTGATGGAGCCGGCCTGGATGTCATAGAACCGGTTGATCAGGTTGGTGATTGTGGTTTTGCCCGCGCCGGTGGAGCCCACAAAGGCAATTTTTTGGCCGGGTTTGGCATAGAGGGACAGATCCTGTAGCACCGGCTTGTCTGCTTCGTAGGCAAAGTCCACGTTGTGGAACCGGACGTCGCCCCGCAGGGGAATCCGGCTGCCATCGGCTTGGACCCAGTTGTATTCCCGGCCCTGACACTCCAGCGTGACAGTGCCCTCATCCACTTCCGCCGGCGTATCCAGCACGGCGAAAATCCGCTCCGCACCGGCCAGAGCCAGCATGATGGAGTTGAACTGCTCGGAGATCTGGCTGACCCGGGTGGAAAAGTTGCGGATGTACTGCAGAAATGCGATGAGAATGCCGCCGGCCTCCTCGCCGGACAGCAGCAGCACGCCCAGGGCACAGGTGATGGCGTAGAAGGTATGGGAGAGGTTGTTGAGGATGGGTCCCAGAATGTTGGTGACGGTTGTGGCCCGGGTGGAGGCGGCGCACAGGGCGTCGTTGACCGGGTAGAAACCGGCCATGACCTCTTTTTCGTGGGTAAAAACCTTGATATCCTTCTGCCCCTCAATCATCTCTTCGATGTAGCCGTTGACAGCTGCGGCGTGTTTCTGCTGGGCGCGGTAGCTTTTGCCGCTGATCTGGGTGGTGGCCTTTACCAGCAGCACCACGATGGCGCCGAGAACCACCATGATGGCAAAGAGCTTCATGGACAAAATCAGCATCATGGCGATGGTGCCGGCCAGAGAGGTGACGGAAATCAGCATCTGGGTGATGCTGTGCTGCAGCAGCTCTGAGGTGGCCTCAATGTCATTGGTGTAATAGCTCATGAGGCTGCCGTTGGAATTGGAGTCGAAATAGCGGATGGGCAGCTTCTGCATTTTGGCGAACAGTTCCCGGCGCAGGTGCAGAAGAATGACCGTGCAGCTCTCCAGCATCAGCCGGTTCAGCAGATAGTTGGTCAGGGCGCTGAGGGCATAGAGCACTGCCAGACCCACCAGCAGAGCGATGTATTTGGCGTAGGCCGCATCGGGGGCCAGGCCGGAGGCCTCCAGGACATTGACCAGGGGCTTCATCATGTAGGACGCGCCGATGGTAGCGGCGGAATAGAGCAGAATGGAAATCACGGCGCAGACCAGGATCACCCGGCAGTGCTGGAAGTACTGGAACAGCCGCCACAGAGTCCGCAGGGGCGTCTGGGCCTTGCGGTAGTTGCGAAGCTCGACTCTAGGCATGGACCGCCACCTCCTCCTGAATCTGACTGTGGTAGACTTCCTGATAGATCTGGCTGCGGGCCAGCAGCTCCTGATGGGTGCCGACGTCGGAAAGGCGGCCCTGGTCCAGCACCACGATCCGGTCACAGACCATGATGGAGGCGATTCGCTGGGCGATGATGATCTTGGTGACGCCGGGCATGGCAGAGGCCAGGGCGCGGCGGATGTGCTCATCGGTGGCCATATCCACGGCGGAAGTGGAGTCGTCCAGAATCAGAATCTTTGGGTTTTTGACGATGGCCCGGGCGATGCGCAGCCGCTGCCGCTGACCACCGGAGAGGTTGGCGGCATTCTGCTCCAGGACGGTGTCATAACCGTCGGGGAAGCGGTCAATGAACTCGTCAGCCCGGGCAATGGCGCAGGCCTCCCGCAGTTTTTCGTCCGGGGCGTCGGGATCGCCCCAGCGCAGGTTCTGGGCAATGGTGCCGGAGAACAGGGAGCCGTTCTGCAGGACCATGGAGACGCCGCTGCGCAGATTTTCCAGGGTGTAGTCCCGGACATCCCGGCCACCAACCCGGACAGTGCCGGACAGGGTGTCGTAAAACCGGGGAATCAGGCTGACGAGCGTGGATTTACCTTCGCCGGTGCCGCCGATGACGCCGATGGTCTCGCCGCTCCGGATATGCAGGTCGATGTGACGCAGCGCCAGCTTGTCCGGATCGCCGGTGTAGCTGAAGCAGACGTCGTCGAAGTCCACACTGCCGTCGGCTACCGCTGCGTCGGAGGGGCCGTCGGCAATGTCGATTTTCTCGTCCAGAACTTCGTTGATGCGCACCAGGGAGGCCTGGGTGCGGGAGATGGCCATAATCTGCCAGGAGAGCGACGCCAGGGAGGAGACGGCCTGAGAAGTGTAAGAAACCAGACTCATGAGTTCTCCGGTTCCAAGGCCGGTCTTTCCGAAGAGAATCTCCTGACCGCCCATACGCATCAGAAGAATGGTCCAGCACCACATGACAACCATCTGAATCGGACCGGACAGGGTGAACAGC
>CAMBCW010000158.1 GCA_945864925.1 uncultured Clostridia bacterium | reverse complement strand
GTTTATGGCTGCCCTGAACAACATCCCCAGAACGCTTCTGGAGGTGGCCGATGTGGAGGGAGCCTCTGCGGCCCACAAGTTTTTTAAAATCAAACTGCGGTATTTGTCTCCCACGGTATTGTTTGTCACCATTTTGTCCATTATCAACGCCTTTAAAGTGTTCCGGGAGATTTACCTGCTGACAGGAGATTACCCCTACACGGGGCTTTACATGATGCAGCATTTTATGAACAATATGTTCAGAAGCTTGGACTACCAGCGGCTGTCCGCCGCGGCTGTCATTCTGGCCCTGGCCATGATCGTCCTGATCGCGATTCTCTTTGCAGTGGAGAATTGGTTTGGAAGGGATGTGGAGGGATGAAGAAGCCGAGACTTCTGGGCCGCACAGCCCTGACGATCCTGGCGGCAGTTTTCGCTCTGGCCTTTGTGCTGCCGACGCTGCTGACCATCACCAACTCCTTCATGACACAAAGCGAAATCACCGCCAACTATGGTCAGGTCTTTGAAACGGCCAAGGACGGGAAGAGCTATATTTCAGAGACGATCAACCTGAAATTTATCCCCGACAAGGTCAGCTTCTCCCAGTACATCACGGTGCTGTTCCGCAGCCCGGATTATCTGCTGAAATTCTGGAACTCTGTCATTCTGGTGGTGCCCATTGTCCTGGGGCAGCTGGCGGTGGCATCCATCGCGGCCTACGGCTTTACCCGGTGGAGAGGAAAAGTCAGTGACGTGATCTTCTTTTCCTATGTCATCCTGATGCTGATGCCCTATCAGGTGACATTGGTACCCAACTATCTGGTCAGCGATTGGCTCAAAATTCTCAATACCCGCTGGGCGATCATCTTGCCCGGCACCTTTGCGCCGTTCTCTGTGTTTTTGCTGACCAAATTCATGCGGCGCATTCCACGTTCCCTGATTGAGGCGGCTAAACTGGACGGCTCCAGTGAGTGGCAGATTTTTAAGAACATCTGCCTGCCCCAGTGCCGCAGCGCCCTGTATTCCATTGCCATTCTGGTGTTTATCGACTATTGGAACATGGTGGAGCAGCCCATTATTCTGCTGCAGGACGCGACACAGCAGCCTCTTTCGGTCTATCTGTCCACCATCAACGCCGGCGAAATCGGCATCGCCTTTGCCATCGCCGTGATTTATATGATCCCTGGCCTGCTGCTGTTTCTCCATGGTGAGGAGTACCTGGTGGAGGGAATTGCCCATTCCGGTTCTGTCAAAGGTTAACGCAATAAAGGAGAGAGCTATCCTATGGAAAAGCAAAAGACAAAACGAAGAGAATGGGTCAAAACCGCAGCCATTGTTTTTTTGTCTGTGCTGCTGGTGCTGACCTTTTTTTCCAATACCATTATGAACCGCTCTTTGCCTGAGGTTGCGGCCCAATATGTGTCCTCCGGCGCTATCAACGCCAGGATTCGCGGGACTGGTCAGGTCTCCGCCAACGAGACCTATGATGTGACGCTGTCTCAGACCCGTAAAATCCGCTCTGTCAAGGTTACGGTGGGACAGCAGGTGATGGCCGGAGATACCCTCTTTGTGCTGGAAGCCGACGAGAGCGATGAGCTCAAGCAGGCCCAGAAAACTCTGGAGGACATGGAGCTGAGCTATCAGAAGAATCTGATCACGTTGTCCAACGGAAACTCCACGGAAGACCATGGGATTCAGAAGCTGCAGAATGCGTACAATGAGGCGCTGGCTGCATACCGGCTCTACAGCAACATGGATCCCAGCCAGCTGAAGCTCGCCTTGGAGCAGGCCAAAGCGTCATATACGGAGCTGCAGCGGTATGCGGAAGATGTCGCTAAGGAGTTGGCGTCTGTCCAGCAGGATCTGTCCGATGCGCAGGCTGCCGCCGCAGGTGTGGAGACGCAGATTGCAGACCTGGAAAAGGATATCGAAGCCTGCTCAACCACAATTTCCGGGCTGAATGCAGCCATGGATACCCTGAACCGGGATCAGTACATCCATGCAGCCAACTACAACGAGCTGGCGGACTATGCGACGTATTATGATCAGTACAACGCCACTCCATCCGTCCGCATGGCTGCCTATGCGGAGGATTCTGCCACCCTGAACCGCGTTTTGACCGCGGCGGGCCAGCCGGCCCTGTCGAAAGAAAAGCTGAAGGAGCTGTCCGAGGCATACACGGTTCTGACCAGGGATTTTGCCGCTGTCACCGATCTTTTGGGTAAAGAACCGATTACCGGCGGTCAAAACGATCAGATCAGCCTGCAGAAGCTATATGATGCGGTCAATCAGGAAACAGAACGTAAGAAAACGGAACTGAACGACCGGATTGGACGGGACCAAAGCGAAATCGCGGTGCTGCGGAGCAGCGTTGGCAACGTGGCGCTGCTGGAGCAGAAGGTGGAGGAGTTCAAAACCCTGTCTCAGCGGGCGCAGCGGGACGCAGAGGACCAGCAGGCGGTCGTGGAAAAATATCAATCCGGCGTCTCGGCGGGAGAGACTCTGAAGGCCGCGGAGGAGGCTCTGGAGGATGCTGTGTTCCAGGCCAATCTGGGCAGCACCGACGCCCTGGATATCCAGGCGGCCAAAAAGGCCATTGAGGAGCAGAAAAAGGTGGTGGAGGAGCTGACCCAGCAGGCCGACGGCCAGGAGGTCGTGGCCAATGTCTCCGGCACCATCAGCGCCATCAATGTCACAGCGGGCAACACGGCCGGCGCCGAAACAGCCTTGGCTACCATCACTGTGGCAGACCGGGGCTACACGGTCAAAATTCCCGTCACCACGGAGCAGGCCCGGCAGGTTCGGGTGGGGGATACGGCCCAGATTACCAACTATTATTGGGGCGATATCTCCGCAACCCTGGAGAACATCGCCAGCGATCCCCAGTCCATGGGCCAAAGCAAACTGCTGATTTTCCGCATCAACGGCGAAGGTGTGGAGGCGGGAGCCAATCTGACGCTCTCCATCGGACAAAAGAGCGCCAACTATGACTGCCTGGTGCCCAACAGCGCCATCCGCAGCGATTCCAACGGCTCCTTCGTTCTGGTTGTGACTGCCAAGAGCAGCCCCTTGGGCAACCGATATGTGGCGACCCGCGCCGATATTCAGGTGTTGGCCTCGGATGATACCATGTCGGCGGTCAGCGGCCTGGCCAATGGTGATTTTGTCATTACGACGTCCACGAAGCCTCTTGAGGCTGGTGACCAGGTGAGATTGGTGGATAACGGATGAAAATTCATGTCAACAAACGCAGATGGTACTGGGCGTTGGGCCTGACCAACGGCGTTTTGGCGCTGTTGGCGCTGGTTTGCGGCTGCCTGATGGCCTGGATTACGGGCCAGCTGCCGTCCCTGGATGCCGCAGAGCGCTGGCGCGGCTCTTCTGAAATGCGCTTTGCACAGATTGCGTGCTTTTTGCCGGCGGATACGCCGAAGGGCGAGGAGGACATCCTGCAGTTCCGCCGGACGCTGGATCAGAAGCTGACGGAGGCATCGCTGACTGCGCCCAGCAGCGGCAGCCTTTACGCGGACGCTTACAGTGCCTCGGCTAATTTGACGGTGACCGGCGATCATGGCTCGGCGCAGGTCAAGACCATCGGCGTCGGCGGGAACTTCTTCCTGTTTCACCCCCTTCAGCTTCGTTCCGGCAGCTATATTTCGGAGACGGACCTCATGCAGGACCGCGTCATTCTGGATGAACCGCTGGCGTGGCAGCTGTTCGGCAGCCCGGATGTGGCGGGCATGACGGTAACAATCAGCAACAAGCCCTATTATGTGGCAGGCGTAGTGCGACGGGAGAGCGATTTTGCGACCAAGGAAGCCTACCTGGATGGTCCCGGCATGTTTCTCTCCTACAGCGCTTTCTACGAGTTGACAGAGGCAAAAATCACCTGCTATGAGATTGTTCTGCCGGATGTCATCTCCGGATTTGGCTTGGGATTGGTGAAAGAGAACTTCGAGGTAGGCCTGGGCGATGTGGTCGAGAATTCCAGCCGGTACAGTCTGGAACATCTGCTGTCTGTAGCCGGTGATTTCGGAAACCGCTCCATGCGGAGCAACGGCGTCATCTATCCCTATTGGGAGAACGCCGTCCGTCTGACGGAGGACTATTTGGCGCTGCTTCTGGTGCTGCTGCTGATATTTGCCCTGCTTCCGGCCACCACATTGACCGTACTGGCCATTCGCGCCGTAATCCGGCTGTGCCGTCTGGCGAAGCAGAACATCCCCAGGGAAGCAGACCTGTTTGTGGAACGCAAGCGGGAAGCACGGTACGCAAAAGAATACCCAGGATCAAAAAGGGAGACAGCATGCAATGGCAGAAATAACCCTGACTCATGTGAAAAAAATCTATGACAAGTCTGTAGTCGCAGTGCAGGATTTCAATATGGAAATCCAGGACAAGGAATTTATTGTTCTGGTTGGTCCCTCGGGCTGCGGAAAGTCCACCACCTTGCGTATGATTGCCGGCCTGGAAGAAATCTCAGAAGGGGAGATCGCCATCGGCGGCAAGGTGGTCAACCGGGTGCCGCCCAAGGATCGGGATATTGCCATGGTTTTCCAGGACTATGCCCTGTATCCCCACATGACGGTCTACGACAACATTGCCTATGGCCTGAAGCTCCGCAAATTTCCCAAGCGGGTCATTGATCAGAAGGTGCGGGAAGCGGCGGAAATTTTGGACATTTCGGACCTGCTCAAGCGAAAGCCCAAGGCCCTGTCCGGCGGCCAGCGGCAGCGTGTGGCAATCGGCCGCGCCATTGTCCGTTCTCCCAAGGTCTTTTTGATGGACGAGCCCTTGTCCAATCTGGACGCCAAGCTGCGCAATCAGATGCGCACGGAGATCATTAAACTGCGGCAGCGGATTCAAACGACCTTCGTCTATGTGACCCATGACCAGACAGAGGCCATGACGCTCGGCGACAGAATTGTGATCATGAAGGACGGCTTTGTCCAGCAGATCGGCTCGCCCCGGGAGGTGTTCCATAACCCTGCCAATCTCTTTGTAGCCGGCTTCATTGGCACGCCGCAGATGAACTTTTTCCACTGCCGTCTGGAGCGCGGGGAGGAATATTATGTCTGCCTGGCGGGGCGCCGTCTGCCCCTGGCGCCGGAGAAGCAAAAACGCCTGGCGGCAAAGGCAGTGCCGCCCCAGGAGATTGTTCTGGGCATTCGGCCGGAACATGTGGTTCTGCAGGATGATGGCTACACCGGAACGGTGGAAGTGACGGAGATGATGGGCTCCAATCTGCATCTCCATGTGCGGTTTGGGGATGATGAAGCGGTGATTCTGGTTCCGGATGACGAGGAACAGGATTGCAGTCTGGCGCTGGGCCATACGGTGCATTTTACCTTTTCCAGTGACCGGATGCATCTGTTCAGCAAGGAGACAGAGCGGAATCTGGAACTTGAATAAAAAATCCCTGGTTCCTTGGAAGGAACCAGGGATTCTCATTCTTTGCGTCAGCCTTTCAGCAGTTCCACACCGCGGCGAATGCGCGCCAGGGACTCGTCCTTGCCCAGCAGCGTGCAGATCTCCGTGGCGCCGCCGGGGGTAGAGGCCTTGCCGGAGACAGCCACCCGAAGCGGCCAGAGAATGACGGAAT
>CAMBCW010000157.1 GCA_945864925.1 uncultured Clostridia bacterium | reverse complement strand
GGCCGCTACAATCCCCGGATGCCTCTGCCTGCCGGTTTTGTGACGGAAAATGTCCATACCGGTATTTACGGCCGCTGCGGCGGCAGTCTCTGCCGGGTCTACCGGGTGCCGGTTTCGGAGACAGGCTACCGGCGGACGGTTAAGATTCTGAATTACATGCAGCGCCATGCCTGCTACTATCACTATAATCTCTATGGTGTGGCTCTGTGCGCCCTGAAAATTTCCCACAAACGGAAAGCGCGGTTCTTCTGCTCCCAGTTTGTGGCGGAGCTGCTGCGCCGCGCCGGCGCTGTGAGCCTGCCCAAGGCTGCCCATATGATCCGTCCCGGCGACCTGGCGGAACTGCCGGAGCTGGATCTGATCTATGAAGGCCCCCTGCGGGCCAGTGACCGCCCCTGGGAACTTCCCATTATGGAGTTGGCATAAGACGGACTTGACCGGTTGTATCCAACGGAATTTCGTGGTACAATAATCCAAAACCATGGGAGGGAAGAGGCGTGGCTGTGACCTGTCAGGTGCAATTTATCCCGGAACTGGAGCTGCTGTTTGCGGCCCAGTCCGTTGTGTGCGGCGGCCCGGGCCGGCAGGTCTGTGCTGCGGTCTGGGGTGAAGAAGCGCTGGCTGTGTTGGAGCGCCGCTATCCGCTGCTGATGGAAACCAGCCGGGCGCTGACCACACGCTTTGCCCTCTGGGCCTGTGAGCCCCTGCTGGACTATCCCCTGGAGCAGTTCACCCTGGCGGATTACCAGACGTATCTGCTGGAGATGCCCCGGGAACAGTTGATCTATTTGGCCCTCTGCCTGGATTTTTGTCCGGAGGCGGATCTGCAGGCGGTCAGAGAGGCGATGATCCATGACGACCAGGCGGCTGAGCTGCTTTCACACATGGACCGGGATGGGAAAATCCCCTTTCTGGCCTTCCGGACCTTTCTGCGGCAGACGGAGCAGCTGGTACGGGAGCTGATAGCCCTGGCAGAAGCCCTCGACGACGATTGCTTCCGTCGGGAGCTGGCATCCTGGAAACCCCGGGTGGACGCGGAGCTGCAGGCCATGCATGACGCGCTGGCCGTGCAGGAGCCCCTGGCCTACTCGGAGCTGCGCATGGGCAAGACCTTCCGCAACCGGGGGCCCTATACGGACTACTGGTTCCTGCCCACGCTGTTTCTGCCCTATCGGGCCTGCCGTTTTTCCCGGCCCGGAGACCTGGCCTGGCGGCAGATTTTGCTGTTGAATCTGCGCCCGTCCAACGACGGCGGCAAACAGACAGTCCGCAGCCTGAAGGCCATGGCCGACGAAGGCCGCTACCGGATTCTGACTCTGCTGGCCTCCGGACAGTCCCTGCGGGGGCTGGATATCGCCAAGACGCTGAAGCTGGCTCCCTCCACCGTGTCCCATCACATGGAGCAGCTGCGGCAGGCGGGCCTGCTCCACGAGGAAACGCTCCGGGACGGAAAGTATTACAGTCTCAACCGCCCCGCCCTGGAGGAACTGCTGACCCGGCTGGGGAAGGAGCTTTTGAACCAATAAAGCTGTTTCTGATTATCGGCTTTCATAAGCAACAGCAAATGAATTGCAAGTGTTTAAAAACGCTGTCATTGCGAGCCAGTGCGCACACTGGCGTGGCAATCCGTTGCTCCTGCACAGGCCGATTTTACAAAAGCACTCGAATGTTTGCGGCGTTTGGAGTACGGATTGCCGCGTCGCTTCGCTCCTCGCAATGACAGTGTGGAACAGAACCCTGTCATAAAAAATGTGCGTGCTTACTTAAGCCGATAGCCATAAAGCTGTTTTGAATAATATCGTGGCGTTTATGCCGGTACCCGGTCGGGTGCCGGCTGCTTTTTTCCTCTTGACACACATTTGAAATTCGAATATAATCAAATTCGAAAATAATCGAAATAAAGGAGGACAGAGTATGGAACCGGTCATCGAGGTGCGAGATTTGCGGCGGGACTATGTCACGTCCAAGGGATTGCTGCGCCGGAAGACCCAGACCGTCCGGGCGGTGGACGGTGTCAGCTTCACGGTGGAACGCGGGGAGATTTTTGGGATGCTGGGCCAGAATGGCGCAGGCAAGACCACCACCATCAAAATGCTCATCACTTTGCTGGCGCCCACTTCCGGTGTCTGCCGGGTGCTGGGCTGCGATACCTTTGGCCAGGAAAAGCAGATCCGGCCCCGGATCAACTTTATCTTCGGCGGGGAAATGGGGGTTTACCGCCGGCTGTCGGCCCGGGACAATCTGAAATATTTCGGCAACCTCTATGGTGTGCCGCCTAGGCTACGGGATGAGCGCATCGAAGAAATCCTACGGCTGGTGGATCTGGAGGAGGCAGCGGACCGCCTGGCGGAGACCTATTCCAAGGGCATGCTCCAGCGGCTGCAAATTGCCCGGGGGCTGATCAACGATCCGGAGATTGTGTTTATGGACGAGCCTACCGTGGGCCTGGATCCCCTGGGCGCCCATATGCTCCGGGATATCATCCGCAGGCTGCGGGACGCGGGCAAGACCGTGCTGCTGACCACCCACTATCTGCCCGAGGCGGAGGAGCTGTGTGACCGCATGGTGATTCTGAACCGGGGTAAAATTGCGGCCAGCGGGACTCCGGCGCAGATCCGGGGCGCGGAGGAGACTATGGAGGATGCGTATCTGCGCCTGATTCGGGAGGTGGAGGTATGACCTGGCAGGTTCTGTTAAGTACCATGCTCCTGCAGATGAAGCAGTCCTTTGTCCGCCCCATGTTCCGGTTCTGCCTCTTGGCGAACCCGGTGCTCAATACGATCCTGATCTGTGAAATGTTCCGAAGCTCCGGGCGGACAGACTTTGCCGCCTATGCGGTGCTGGGGGCCGGACTGATGGGCCTGTGGTGCTGCATCTGCTTTTCCTCCGCCGGTGACCTCAACCGGGAGCGGTATATGGGGACACTGTCCCTGCTGTTTGCCGTCCCGGCGCCGGTGGAGACGGTGCTCTGGGGCAAAATTCTGGGAAATACGCTGCTGTCCCTGGGCACCCTGCTGCTGGCCTGGCTCACGGCTGGGGTGCTCTACGAAACCTGGGCAATTCCGGCCCGGCCCGGTTGGCTGCTGCTGGTGTTGGTGATCACGATTTTGTGTTTTCTGCAGGTGTCGGTGCTGACGGCGTGGCTGTTGACCCTGTCCAGAAAGACGACGTTGTACATGAACTGTCTGGAGCTGCCGGTGGTGTTCCTGTGCGGCTTTGTGGTGCCGGTGGAGGAGCTGCCGGCCTGGCTCCAGGCAATCAGCAATCTGCTGCCGCCCACCTGGGCTGTGCGCCTGCTGCGCATGGCGGTGGCTGGCGTGCCGGATGAAAACGCGTTCTGGCGATGTCTGGGCATTCTGGCGGTGTTGATGCTGGCGGCGGGACTGCTGTCGCGGCGGTGTGGTCGGGCGGTTGACCGCCGGGTGCGGGTACTGGGAAATTTGGAGGTGTGCTGAAATGGCGGTGCGGCGGTTCTTTTCACAGGCCTGTCTCTATACCAAGGGCAGGCAGGCGGCCTTCCAATGGGAGGAATTTCTCCTGCTGGAGGCGGGGTATCCGTTTTTGACCCTGGTTTTCTACTGTGTCCTGGCGGCTTACAGCTTCCGGACGGCCAATCTCTCCCACTGGGTGGCGGGCAATGCCCTGCTGCTCTGCGTCAACACCTGCCTGTTCCGCCTGGGAAGCGCGTTCCAGGGGGAGCGGCGCTATGGGCGGCTGCGGTCCATTCTGGCCAGCCCCGCGAGCCTTCTGGCGGTGGTCCTGGAGAGCGGCTTTTTCCCTATGCTCCTGTCGGCAGTCACGGCAGCAGGTGGCTTTTGCCTGGGGAGCCTGCTCTTTGGCGTGACGCTGCGCCATGCGCCCTGGGGCCTGCTGATGGCGGTGATTTTGACAGCCATGATGGCCATGACCGGCCTGGGTTTGCTGCTGTCAGCCCTGTCCCTGCTGGGAGATGGAATGCATTTTCTGCTGAATGTCTCCCAGTATGTGCTGATGATTTTCACCGGCGTCCAGTTCCCGGTAGATCAGCTGCCGGCGGCGGTCCGGTGGATTTCCGGGCTGCTGCCCCTGACCCGCAGTGTCCGGGCTATGGACTTGCTCCTGGCCGGAGACCGCCGGGGCTGGATACCTCTGGCAGCCGGGGAGGCGGCCCTGGGCCTGGCCGATTGCCTCCTGGCAGCGGGGCTTCTGCGGCTGACAGCCCGCCGGGCCATGAAAACCGGAGGCCTGGAACTTTTTTGAATGCTTGACTCCCGGCGTCAGAAACGATAAACTATCCTTGTTAAGACAAGGAGGCGTCCCATGAAAACCATCTATTTTGAGAAAGATATTCCCAGAATTCTGGCCACCAAGGCGGCGGCCAAGGTCTGTAAGCCCCTGCTGTTTACCAGCCTCAATGCCGTGAAATACCGGGACAATCTGCCGGATCCGCCCCTGCCGGCGGGCGACTGGGTGCGGGTGAAGAACATCGCCTGCGGCCTGTGCGGTACGGACGTGAGCTTCTTCAAGGCCACCACCGGCACCAACTCCGCCCTGGAACCCATTCCCGGTTCGGCCCGAACCTATCTGGGCCATGAGAACGTGGGCGTGGTGACCGAGGTGGGCAGCCAGGTCACAGAGCTGCAGGTGGGGGACCGGGTCACCATCCGGGCCTACATGGCTGGCTGCGACAGCAAGGGAATTTCCCCTCGCTGCCCCTACTGCGAGGCAGGGGACTACAATTTCTGCCTGAACTACGGCGCCCCCAGTCCCTATCCGGGCCTGACCAACACCGGCGCCGGCTGGAGCGACAGTTTCATCTATCCCGCCCGGGGTCTGGCGAAGGTCTACGACGGCATCACCGATGAGCAGGCTGTCATGGTGGAACCCTCCTGCGTGTCAGTTCACTCAGTCCTGTGCGACCGGCCCAAAGCGGGGGAGAAGATTCTCATTATGGGCTGCGGCACCATCGGACTTGGCATTGTGCAGGCCCTGAAGATCGTGCAGCCGGACTGCGAGGTCTGGGCCATGGTGCGGTCGAAAAACAAGCAGGAGTTGGCAAAAAAATTGGGAGCCGACCACATTTTTGTGGGCGACCCCTATGAGCAGACGGTGAAAGCCACCGGCGGCAGCGAGATTTACAAGGGCATGGCCGGCAACCGCTATTTCTTCGGCGGCTTCGACCGGATTTACGACTGCATCGGCGGCGACTGGGCCAACCACACGGCCGTGCGCTTGCTGAAGGCCCGCGGAACCCTCATGAAGGTGGGCCATCACATGAACGCCATCTCCTTCGACGAGACGCCGGTCTGGTGGCAGGAACTGCGGCTCATCGGTGTGGACGCCCACGGCATGGAGACCTGGGAGGGCCGGAAACTCTATACCTTTGACCTGGTGCAGGAATGGATCCGCGACGGCAAATACACCGTGGACGGCTTTGTGACCCACCATTTCAAGCTGGAGGACTACAAAAAAGCCATGAAGCTGGCCATGAGCGGCGCCCCGGACGTGATCAAAATCGTGCTGGACTGTCAATAATCCGTAAAAATGCGTCCCAATAGTGGGCTGCTGCGATACGGTGAATGGATCTGTCGCTAAATTGGGATTTGCAGAGCAGCCGAGGTTCGCAGAAGGCCAATGCCTCCCCTACAATAGGGGAGGTGCTGAGCGTCAGCGAAGCGGAGGGGTGTCAAGGCATCGAGTATCTTTGCAGCTGCATGTGAAGTACGGCAGTTTGACACCCCTCAGGCCCTTCGGGCCAGCTCCCCTATTGTAGGGGAGCCATG